>CAZITK010000188.1:0-3690 GCA_964542145.1 uncultured Brevundimonas sp. | reverse complement strand
CTCCGATGCGAGCGGTCGTGGCGGAATTGGTAGACGCGCAGCGTTGAGGTCGCTGTGGGGCAACCCGTGGAAGTTCGAGTCTTCTCGACCGCACCATCGACTATTCTGAAGGGTCAGCCGTCGGCTAACTGAACACCATCGAAGGGGAGGGCGAGCGATGAGCAGCGAAACCGCGCGCGCCCCCGAGACGGTATTCGACGCCGCCGTCGATCCCAACGACCCTCACCGCGACGACTACGCCCTGTCGGCCGCCTTCGTGGAGAAGGTGGTGGACGCCGCCGACGCCGGAGACGGCGCGCGGCTGGCCGAACTGCTGCACGAGCTTCACCCGGCCGACGTCGCCGACCTGATGGGCTTTCTGACCGCCGAGCACCGCTCGGTGGTGGTTCAGAGCCTGGCGCCTGAGATTCTGGCCGAGACCCTGCCGGAGCTGGATGACGGCATCCGCGAGCAGGTGCTGGAACGGGTGCCGCACCTGACCCTGGCGACGGCGCTCCAGGAGCTGGATTCCGACGACGCCGCCGCCGTCGTCGAGGACCTGGAGGACGATCAGCGCGAGCGGGTGCTGGCGGCCATGCCCGAGGTGGACCGGGCCGCCATCGAAAGCTCGCTGGGCTATGGCGAAGACACCGCCGGCCGCCTGATGCAGCGCGAGGTGATGGCCGCGCCCCAGTTCTGGAACGTCGGGGACACCATCGACCACCTGCGCTCGCAGGGCGACGAACTGCCCGAGCTGTTCTTCGACATCTATGTGGTCGATCCGGGCAATCGTCCGGTGGGGGGCGTGGCGGTCAGCCGGCTGCTGAGGGCGCAACGCTCGGCGCCTCTGACCGAACTGATGGAGCCGGTCAACGAGATCGCCGTCAGCGAGGACCAGGAGGAGGTCGCCTATGTCTTCGAGAAATACCACCTGATCTCGGCCCCGGTGGTGGACGCCGCCGGCCGGCTGGTCGGCCAGATCACCGTCGACGACATCGTCAACATCATCCAGGAGGAGAACCGCGAGGACATCCTGCGCCTGGCCGGCGTGTCGGACGAGGATCGCGGCACCAGCGTGTTCGGCGTGGTCCGCTCGCGCATTCCCTGGCTGATCATCAATCTGGGCACGGCGGTGGTCGCCTCGCTGGTCATCGATCAGTTCTCCGAACAGATCATGACCCTGGTGGCGCTGGCGGTGCTGATGCCCATCGTGGCCTCCATCGGCGGCAACGCCGGCACCCAGGCCCTGACCGTGGCCGTGCGCTCGCTGGCGGCCAAGGAGCTGTCGGCCGCCAACGCCATGCGGATCGTGGGTCGCGAGGTGGCGGTCGGCCTGACCAACGGCCTGGCCGTGGGCGTGCTGATGGCCATCATCGCTGGGTTCTGGTTCGGCCTGCCGGCGCTTTCGCTGGTGATCGGCCTGGCTGTGGTGATCAACATCCTTGCGGCCGCCCTGGCGGGCACCCTGATCCCCCTGGCCCTGGACCGGATGGACCGGGACCCGGCGGTGTCCTCGCCGGTGTTCGTCAGCTGGATCACAGACGTCGTCGGCTTCCTCGCTTTCCTGGGGCTGGCCACCCTGATTCTGCTCTGATCTTCGCCTCTGGCGCGAAGCCGCGCCTCATCCCGGCCATCGTGGCATAGTGAACCAAAGGTTTACGGCGCGGCCCTTGCTGGTGTCGGATGAAAGGCCATGGGCCGTCTCGTTTTGGACCAGGGATCGGTGTCGGATACGCAGCGCAAAAAGGTCTCCCGCGAAGGGCTGGCCCTGATCAAGAGCCTGGAGGGCCTCCGTTCCAAGGCCTGCCGGCTGATCGACGGCCGCTGGGTCATCGGTTACGGCCACACCGCCTCCGCGCGCGAGGGGGCCCGGATCGGCGACGCCGAAGCCGAGCTGTTGCTGCAGTATGACTTGCTTCCGATCGTGGCGGCTCTGAACCAAACGTTGACCCGCCCAGTCAATCAGCACCAGTTCGACGCCCTGGCTTCCTACGGCCTCAGCGTCGGGGCCCAGAGATTGCGTCAGTCGGCCGTGCTCCAGGCCATCAATGACGGCCGACTGGCCGCGGCCGCCGCCGCTATCGCAGCCGACGACGAGGCGCCGGCCAGCGCACCGCCGCCCCCCATGGTCCAGCGCCGCAGGGGAGCCGAGCACGCGCTGTTTACGTCCGATCCGAAGATGACGATCCGCTTGACCGACCTGCTGATCGCGCCCTTGCCCTTCGGGGATGTCGCGGGTGTGTCTGAGGACGAGGCGCCGGGCGTGGCCGACGTGGAGCCGGAGCCGATCGAGGCGCTCGCGCCCTTTCCCAAACCCGAGGACGCCGCCCCCGAAGTGTCCCCACGGGCGCAGCTGGATGCGGCCGTGGCCGAGCCTGCGCGCAACCCCCGGTCGGAGGCAGTGGCGGCTCTGCTGGCCGAAAGCCCCCTCGAAACCGGCTCCCCAGCCGTGGCCGAATCCATGGCCGGCGATCATCTGACGCTCACGCGCTCGGCAGACGACGGCGCCATGACCGTGGACGCCGTCGCCCAAGATGCGGGTCCGGGGGAATTCGCCCCTGGCCAACCGCTTGCGCCCCAGATCGCAGCCGTGGAGGCGCCCGTCACGACCGCCGTGCAGGAGCCGCAAGTGGCCGCCGCCGGCGCCGCCAACGCCTTCGCGCGCAGGGCGGAGGAAGACGCCCTGACCCTGTCGCGGCCGCGTCCCGGCATCGTCCGCCACGCCGTCGACCCCGCATCGGAGGGCCGCACGAAAGTAGTGGAAAGTCTCGCCTTCATCGGCCTGGGCGGACTGGGCTTCCTAACGTTCGGGGCGGCCATCGGCGCTTTTCGTCTGGCGGCCGACCGCGATCTGATGGGCGACCAGACCCGACTGATCGCCTGGACCCTGACCCTGATCGCCGCCGCCTGCGTGGGCGTCGCCGCCTATCAGTTGCATCGCCGCTATGGAGCCGACGCGCTTCCGCCCAAGGACGACAAGCCTACAGGCTGACCCTGGACTTTCGAAACGCGGTCAGCTCGGAGCTGATCCGAGCATCCAGGCGCTCGGAACTCGCTTTCGGCATGGCGGGAGCATCGCGTCAGGCGCGAGGGTGACGGCGGATTGACCCGGTGCTAATTCGGCCGGCATGAGCATTCCCAACGCCCCCCAATCCATGGACTTTGGCCTCGGCGACGACGCCGACATGATCCGCGAGACCACCGCCCGTTGGGCCGCCGACCGGCTGGCGCCGCGCGCCGCCGAGATCGACGAGACGAATGAGTTCGCCCGCGATCTGTGGCCGGAGATGGGCGAGCTGGGCCTGCACGGCATCACGGTTGAGGAAGAGTTCGGGGGCCTCGGGCTGGGTTATCTCGAACACGTCGTGGCCATGGAGGAGGTCAGCCGCGCCTCGGCTTCGATCGGCCTTTCGTACGGCGCTCACTCCAACCTGTGCGTCAACCAGATCCGCCGCTGGGCCACCGACGAGCAGAAGCGCAAGTATCTGCCGGGCCTGATCTCGGGCGAGCACGTCGGATCGCTGGCCATGTCCGAGGCCGGCTCGGGCTCCGACGTCATGTCCATGCGCACCCGCGCCGAGAAGACCGGCGACCGCTACGTCCTGAACGGGACCAAGTTCTGGATCACCAACGCGCCGCACGCCGACACCCTGGTCGTCTATGCCCGCACCGGCGACGGCAACGGCGGCGTGACCGCCTTCCTGGTCGAGA
>CAZITK010000187.1:0-3692 GCA_964542145.1 uncultured Brevundimonas sp. | reverse complement strand
GGCGGGGTGACCGCCTTCCTGATCGAGCGCGACTTCAAGGGCTTCAGCGTTTCGCGCAAGCTCGACAAGATGGGCATGAGGGGATCCGACACCGCTGAACTCGTCTTTGAGGACTGCGAAGTTCCCGAGGAGAACGTCATGGGCGGAGAGGGCCGGGGGGCTGCCGTGCTGATGTCCGGTCTCGACTATGAGCGGGCCGTGCTGTCGGCTGGACCCTTGGGCATCATGCAGGCCGCTTTGGACGTGGTGCTGCCCTATGTCCGCGAGCGCAAGCAGTTCGGCAAGCCTGTCGGCTCGTTCCAGCTGATGCAGGCCAAGGTGGCCGACATGTATGTCGCCTTGAACAGCGCCCGGACCTACGTCTATGCGGTGGCCAAGGCCTGCGACGCAGGCAAGACCACCCGGTATGACGCCGCTGGGGCCATTCTGCTGGCCTCCGAGAACGCCGTAAAGGTGACCCTGGAAGCGGTCCAGGCCTTGGGCGGCGCCGGTTACACAAAGGAATGGCCGGTCGAGCGGCTGGTGCGCGACGCCAAGCTCTATGACATCGGCGCCGGCACCAATGAAATCAGGCGCTTCCTGATCGGGCGAGAGCTCCTCGGCTAGGCGCCTCGCCAGGCCGCTCCCAGCGCCTGGCGCCCGCGATCAGGTCCGGATCCTCGCCTCGGCACAGGTTCTCTCGGGTCAATTCGGTCGGCACATGCGGCGGCCCGGCTGGTCGCCGTCGTCGCGGCCATGGCTGAGCGGACATCGGGGCAACGGCCCGGTGCAGCGGGCCGCCGTCAGACCGCGCGATCAGTTGCGGGCCTTTCCCGTCTTGTTGTCGTCGAGCTTGTTGCCTTCGGCCGTGCCCCCTTCAGAGACATCACCGACGTAAGGATTAGCGGCTTCGGTCTGCACGCCCTTCGGACGGCTGGAGCGCCAGCTCTCGAAATCCGAGGAGAATTTCTGGCGACGCTCGCTGCGCCAGGCGGAGTAATCGTTGTCGAACGCCTTGAGCTGCTGGTCGCGCCAGTGGAGGTAGTCGGGCTCGAAGTCGTGTCGACCCGAAGCGCCGGTGTCCCGGTCTTTCCAGATCTGGCGGCCGGGCGCATGGCCTTCGCCGGCGAAACCGCGCTCATACTGGCTGGGAGCGCGGTCGCCGTGACTCGCGTCCCACCGACCCGAGCGAGTGGCCCAACTGGTGTCTTCGTCCTGATGATCGCGCCAACTGGAGCGGGCTTGCGAATGCTCACTGCGGGCGTAGCGATGGTCGCTTTGACCGCCGCTGTCCCGATCGTAGTCACCGCCACGATGATGATCGACTCCGTCGCCCCAGTCGCCGCCAAAGTAGCGCTGGTGAGCTTGACTGCGGCCCGAAGCGCGCCGCGGACCCAATCCGTCTCTGTTCACGTCGTCGGACATGCCGCGCTCCCAGTGCGCTTCGTGGCCTTGGCTTTGACTGATGGAATGCGATGGACCGCCGTCGGCCTCGTGTCGGCCGTCGCGCCAGCTGCGCGGTTCAGCAGAGGCGTATCTCGTCTGGCGTTCGTCGCCATCGCGCTGATGAGCAAAGTCGTCCTGGGGGCGGTGTCGGAAGGGGTTTTGCATCGTCTGCCTCCGTTGCGAATGATGGCTTACCTACCGGCGGAAGTGCAGAATGTTCCCAGAGGCGCCTCTCGCCATATGGCCAAGCTTCGACTATGATGGAGGCAGGGGGTTGGCCTTTGAGCGACAAAAAGATTAACAGACGCGGTTCCCCACCCTCAGGGAGGGCGGGCGTTGACGAACGTCTGAGAGGCGCGTTCCAGGCCGTAGAACGGCAGCCGCTTCCCAAGGACCTGCTGGACCAGATCTCGCGCCCCGACAGACGCCGAGATCGCCGCAGCTGAGCCCTAGATGCCGCGCTCGACGTCCAAGATTTCCGCCAGCCTGTTGCGAGCCCGGTTCACTCGGCTCTTGATGGTGCCGAGCGCGCAGCCGGCGATCTCGGCGGCTTCCTCGTAGGACAGGCCCGCGGCGCCGACCATGACGATGGCTTCTCGGTGTTCAGGCGGCAGTTGGTTCAAGGCATCCTGAAGTTCGCGCAATTCCAGGGTCGGAAGCTGGGCAGCCGGCGTTGTCAGACCGGCGGCGTGGCGGCCGTCCTCGTCGGCAACCTCGCGACGACGCTTACCGACCGCGCTGTACCAGCTGTTTCGCAGGATGGTGAACAGCCAGGCGCGAAGGTTGCTGCCAGGCTGAAACCGCGTCCTGTTGGCCCAGGCCTTTACCAGGGTTTCCTGAACCAGATCATCCGCATCTGCGGCGTCGCGCGACAGTGAGTAGGCGAATGCGCGCAGTGAGGGAGCCAGGGCGATAATTCCGGCGCGCCAATCCTCCACATCGGCCACGCCCGAGCGGCTGGCGGCGACGGCGTCTGCGGGTAGGGCGGTGGTGAGCATCGGGTTCCAGAAGCGGGACGAGATCCGGGCCGATCTCGCGGCTCTCAAACGCCCCGCCGGGTGCGTCGTTCCTATGCCCACCAGCCGACACTGAGAGTGGGCGGCCGCAAAAAAAAGGACCGCGCGCGGCGGCCCTTCAATAGTTCACAGGCGGGAATCAGACGGCGGGCGAGGGCGGCTCCTGCCGTCGCGACCCGTGCGATGCTTCGCCACCCTTTCGACCGGCCTGGGCGGCCAGAGTCCGATCCTGGGAGAAGCTGCGCTTTTCACTGGGGACGCTGGCGCCGCCCTTGCGGGCGATCTCGCGCTGGCGTTCCGGGTCCATGGAGGCGAAACCGCGCTTGGAGGCTCCGTTTGGACGAGGGGAGGTCGTCTGGGCCATGGAAGGCGATCCTTTCGGCTGCGGGCAGTACTGAGGGTGGCATTTCAACCCTATGTACGGATGAAGGTTCCGGGCCGTTTCAGGCCATGGTGATGAGGTCAGGACATCTGATCGTACGGCCGAGAATCTCCGGGATCGCCGCCCCCCGGCTGGAGCGGAGGCATCTCCTCGGGCGTATCTCCCGGCTGAATTTCAGGCGCAGGGGGCGTGGTCTCGGGAGGGATTTCGGGCTGAGGCGCCCCTGACGGTGTCGGTTCGATATAGGTCATGCTGAACTCCTTGGGCTGACTGATTAACGCGAGGGAGCCAGGGGAGTTCGGGCGCGATTTCGACCGATGTTACGGCGGAACCTCAGCCCGGCCCGGCGGTTTGGCCAAGACCTCGATGCCCCTTCGGAGCTTAAGCCCATGACCCAGATCGATCCCACCGCCATAAGCCCCGAGGACATCGACGATTTGTCCGATGCCACTCCAGCCACATCGCGCTCAGCAGAAAATGCCTCCTCGCGCGTCAATGCGCGCCTGCGCGACAGTGTCCGGGAAGACATCGATCACGGCCGGGAATGGATGCGCAGTCAGTGCAGCCGCACCGAGGCGGCGATCCGCGAAAAGCCTCTCGAATCGACGCTGTGGGCGTTGGGCGCCGGCGTGATTATCGGAATCCTGATCGCCCGCTGAGGCTATCGGCAACGGAGCCTAGCCTCGGGCGGCCAGCGCGCGATCCGAGACGAACGGGTTCGTCTGACGTTCGCGGCCGAACGTTGAGCCCGGCCCGTGACCCGGTACGAAGGTCACGTCGTCGCCCAAAGGCCAGAGCTTTGTCTGGACCGATGTCAGCAGGGCCTCGTGGTCGCTCTGGGGAAAATCGGTGCGGCCGATCGAGCCCTG
>CAZITK010000186.1:0-3697 GCA_964542145.1 uncultured Brevundimonas sp. | reverse complement strand
GTCATCAGGATCAGCACGCTGGCCACGATCGAGATCGCCAGCAGCATGTCCATGATCATGGACGGCACCGGCACGATCAGCAGCATGATGATGCCGATGACGCCGGCGGCCATCAGCACCTCGCCGCGCAGGAACCAACCGCGCACGTCCCGGCCCGACGGTCGTGCCATGCCGTCCTTCATCATGGGGCGGGCTGGGATGTCGGTCATGACGCCCTCACGGAGACAGCCGTTTTACGCATAGCCCAGCGCCCCCAGGCCGATGCGCGTCGCCTCGGCGATAACCGCGTCGCGCTGGTCGGCTGTGGTTCCTTCCGGCGCGTGGTAATAGGCGGCGATCAGCAAGACGCCGCCCTCCTGGGTCCAGATCAGGCCGAGGTCGCCGGTGAGACCGTTTCCGGTTCCAGTCTTGTGACCCACCGTCCAGCCCTCGGGCACGCCGGCCTTGATGCGGTTCGGGCCGGTCTGGCTGTCAGTCAGCCAGCGGGTCAACCGGTCGCGGTGCGCGCCCACACCGCCGCCGATGAACAGGCGCTGGAGGTTGCGGACGACCTGGGCCGGGGTTGTGGTGTCCATGACGCCGTCGGGCCGGTTCAGCTCCGGCTCCATGCGATCGACGCGCGTCACATGGTCGCCGATCGAGGCGTACCAGCCCCGCCATGCGTCCAGCCCGCCCATTTCGCGGATCAGGATGTTGGCGGCGGGGTTGTCGCTGACCTCGACCGTGCCTTGGCACAGCTGCTCGATCGTCAGGGTCGACCCCACCGCAGGCTCGGTCATCGGGGCGTGGGCGATCATGTCCTCGGCGATGATCGGCACGGCCCGGTCCAGCCACTCCTCGCCGCGATCCACGCGGTTGAGGGTCGCGGCCGCCAGGAACAGTTTGAAGGTCGAGCAATAGAGGAACCGCTCATCGGGGCGCCAGCCGACCGCGCCATTCGGAGCCTGGAGATGGAAGCCGACCCGGCCCCCTGGATGCCGCGTCTCCAGGACGGACAGGTCGATGCTCACGGCATCAGCGGCCGTCTGGGCTTCATTGCTCGGGGACCGTTCACAGCCGCTTAGCCCCACCGCGCCGACCGCCCCCAGACCGGCGAGCATTCTTCTGCGATCGACACTCATGTCAGGCACCCCACACACCCAAAGCCCCGGGTCGAAAGGAGCAGAGCGCGAGCGCTCATACCCGTGCTGGGTTCAGGGAAGGCCGCGACGCGCATCCTCAGGCGACCGCGTATCCGCTGGCGCCGGCCACGCCGGACTGGGGCGCTGGGATGGCGGTCCCCTCGTCCGCATATTCGTTCAGCTTGTTCCTGAGGGTGCGGATCGAGATGCCGAGGATGTTGGCGGCGTGGGTGCGGTTGCCCAGACAGTGGCCCAGGGTGTCGAGGATCAGGGCTTTCTCCATCTGGGCCACGGTCTGGCCGACGAACGCGCGCGAGACCGCGTCGGCCGTCTGGGCCGCGCGGGCGGCCGGACCGACATCGACACCGGCCTGGGTCGCCCCCGCCGGCGCGCCCCCGCCCATCGTGAGCGGCGACCCGTCGGGCAGGCGGAGGGCGTCCAGGTCGATCTCTGAGCCAATCGCCAGCAGCACCGCGCGATGCATGGCGTTCTCCAGCTCGCGCACATTGCCGGCCCAGCGGTGGCCGATCAGGGCCCGTTTGGCCTCCACCGAAATGGGGCGTGGCGCCACGCCGTTGGCGGCAGCGTACTTCTTCACGAAATGATCGGCCAGGACTGCGATGTCGCCCGGCCGCTCACGCAAGCTGGGCAGGCGCAGGTTCACCACGTTGAGCCGATAGAGCAGGTCCTCCCGGAACGTCCCTTCCGCCACCGCCTTGGCCAGGTCGCGGTTGGAGGTCGCGATGATGCGGATATCGACCTTGACCGGCGCAGAGCCCCCGACCCGGTCGATGACCCGCTCCTGAATGGCGCGAAGCAGCTTGGCCTGCAGCCGGGCGTCCATCTCCGATATTTCGTCCAGCAGGAGGGTCCCGCCGTCAGCCTCCTCGAACTTGCCGATGCGACGCGCCACGGCGCCGGTGAAGGCCCCCTTCTCGTGCCCGAACAGCTCGGATTCCAGCAGGTTGTCGGGGATGGCGGCGCAGTTGACGCTGATGAAGGCCTTGGACGACCGGCGCGATCTGGCATGCAGGTGACGCGCCATCACCTCCTTGCCGACGCCGCTTTCGCCCGTGATCAGGATGGAGGCCTCGGACTTGGCGACCTGGTCGGCCAGCTTGATCACCGCCGCCATGGCCGGATCGGCCGAGACCATCGGCCGCTCGTCGTCGGCCACCGCGGCCAGCACGGCCGCGATGAGATCGGCCTCTGGCGGCAAGGGGATGAACTCCTTGGCGCCCGCGCGGATGGCGCCCGCCGCCTCCTGGGCGTTGGCGTCCACGCCGCAGGCCACCACCGGCACATGGATGCGCTCCGCCTCGTTGGCTGCGATAAGGGCGGCGATGTCGACGCGGTAGTCGACCATCAGCAGGTCCGCCCCCTGCCCCCGGCGCAGCTGCTCGGTGGCCTGGTCGCCACGTTCGACGTGGCTGACCTTGGCGCCGTGCGTCATGGCCATCTTCACCGCCGTGCCGAGCTGTCCGGACAGGCGTCCCACGACCAACAGGCGCATCGCTCTTCTCCCTAAATCCTACGTGCGGGCGCCGCTCAGGCGCCTGCGTCCTCGGTCTTGATGATTTCGGTCATGGTCACGCCCAGCTTGTCCTCGACCAGCACCACCTCGCCGCGCGCGACCAGACGATTGTTGACGAAGATGTCGATGGCCTCGCCGACCTTGCGATCCAGCTCCAGCACGCTGCCGTTCTGGAGCTGGAGCAACTGGGCCACTGTCATGTGCGCCTTGCCCAGGACGGCGGAAATGTTCACCGGCACATCGAACACAGTGGCCAGATCATGGGCGGTCTTCTCCGAGGCGCCATCTTCGGAGGCCCTCGCCAGGGCGGTTCCGGGCTGAAATTCCTCGAGCGCGAGTTCGTCGGCCATATCAGTCCATTCCTCGGGTGTTCACGGCTTCGGCATGGCCGTTCTCGGCCGCCAGGGCGGCGGCCAGCGCCGCCTCGACGCGGGCGGCCGCTTCGGCCGGATCGTATTCTGCGCGGCCGTCGCGCCATTCCAGGACGAAGGCGGCGCGCGCCATCGACGGTTCTTCACGAAAAACCACCTGCCCCCCTACGCCGGCCCGCTCGCAAGCGGTCTCGATCCCGGCGCGCGCATCATCATCCAGGCCAGCGGTGCGGATCACCAGCCGCGGGGCGGCGCCGATTTCCTGGGACAAGGCCTCGACAGCCGCTGTCAGGGGCGCCGCGGGGCACTCATCCAGCGCGCCGCCGGCCATGGCTTTCGCCGCCGCCAGCGCCAGGCCCGCGCAGTCTGCTCGGTGCGCCTGGGCCACGGCGGAGAGGGCGGACAAGGCTTCGCAGGCCGCCCGCCCCACCTCGCCGAGCGCCAGGGCGCGCATGCCTTCGACCTCGGTGAGAGCTTGCTGACGCGCCTCCAGACGGGCCTGGGCGACAAGCGCCTCGACCTCGGCGGCCAGATATGTGCGCCGGACCGGCCGCACCGGAGCGCCCGCGGACACCACGGCGCCCGAGGCGTCGAACTCTGTCTGGAAAGTGAAGGGTCGAAAGCTCGACTGCTGGGGGCTGGCCTGGGTCATGTCAGTAGATCAGCTCGTC
>CAZITK010000185.1:0-3717 GCA_964542145.1 uncultured Brevundimonas sp. | reverse complement strand
CAGCAGACGCTGGCTGAACGGCTTGTGGATATAGTCGTCGGCTCCGAGGTTGAAGCCCAAGATCTCGTCAATTTCTTCGTCCTTGGAGGTCAGCATGACCACCGGAACCTGGGAGGTCTGACGCAGGCGGCGCAGCACTTCCATTCCATCCATGCGCGGCATCTTCACGTCGAGGATGACCAGATCGGGGGGATCGGCCTCGAGCGCTTCCAGACCTGAAGCGCCGTCGTGATGGGCTGTCACCGTGTGACCGTGGCTTTCCAGCGCCAGGGACACCGATGCGACAATGTTCTCATCGTCATCCACCAGGGTGATATTGGCCATCATCTCTCCTTGGTCGAGGGCCGCCGTCCGTCAGGGCGATTCGCTATAACGCCCTGCAAGCGGGACCGTTCGATCCTCGCGAAGCTACGGGCACGCGCCGTCTCCTGTCGATGCCGCTCGCTGGTGTGCGCCGCCGAAGTCGCGATCGCAACCCCGTCTTAAAGTCGAGCGTCTAGACAGGTCGCCTTCAGTACACGGCTCAAGGCGTCTCATGGCCGGCCCGATCCACTACGAACTCTACGTCCGCAAGACCGCCCCCTCGCCCTGGGCGCTGCAAATGGCGACCGAAAGCCGCGCCCAGGCCTTGGGACAGGCCGAAACCCTGCTGGCTGACGGCGACGTCGCGGCGGTGCGCGTCACCAAGGAGACATTGGATCCGGACACTATGGAGTTCCAGAGCGTCACCGTGCTCAATCGCGGCGCGCCCGAGATCAAGAAAAAGACCCTGGTGCGCGACGACGCCCGGACGTCGAACTGTCTGGCGCCCCCCGACCTGCATGCGCCGCACGCCCGCGAGCTGATCGCCCGGGTTCTGGATGACTGGCTGGCGCGACACGGGGTTACGGTGTTCGAACTTCTGCACCGGGCGGAACTGGCGGAGCGGCTGGACGCGGCCGGGGTCGAGTTGCAGCACGCCATCCAGAAGGTCGCCGTGCCCGAGAGCCAGGCGACCGGTCAGCCCGTCCACGAACTGATCCGCCACTATCAGAAGCTGGCCGATGCAGCGATCGAGCGGCTGATCAAGACCGAGCGCAAGGGCCGTTTCCCCGACATGGCCCGGTTAGGTCCGGCCAAGGCGGCCGAGCGCGTCGCGGGTGATCCCGAGCGGGCCTTCTTGCTTGGCGGGGCGGTTGCGCGGCTGCTGATCGGCGTGCGGGGTCCGCGCGCTCGCCTGGGCGCGCTGATGGACCTGGCCGACCAAGCTCCGGACGCCGGGCCGGCCCGGGCCGTGATCTTCGTGGTGCTGGACCAGATTCTGGCCGAAACGGCCAGCCGTCGGCAGGCCATGGCCGATATCCTGGGGCCGTCCCTGGACCCGGGCGGGCTGATGCTGGCCACCGTCTGCATCCTGGCGCCGGACGAGGTCGCCCTGATCGCCCGGGCCGATCCGCGTCTGGCTGAGGGTCTACCGGTGATCGAGGGCGCGGCCCGACGCCTGGCCGAGCGTCTGGCCGATCCGCAGGGCGTCCTGCTGCCGCAGACACGAACCGCCCTGGCTCGACAGATGCTGCGGGATCTGCGCGGGCCGCGACGTCTCCGGCCGCGCGACCCCGTCGCCGAGATCGAAACCTTGCGCACACTGGCCACCCTCCTCGCCGCGACCGGCGACCGGCTGTTGTCGGCCGAGGAGGTGCAGAACGCATTCGCCGACCGCTCCAAGAGCCTGGTCACCGCCGATTTCGTTGGCCAGTACGCCGCCTGTTTCGATGGCGTGGCGGCCGAGGCCGAGGGTCTGTTGCGACTGTGCGAGAACGTCACCGGCGTCGCCAGCCAGCGATCGGCCGCGCGCTGGCTCAAGGCCAGCCTGACGTCCCTAAGATTCGAGAGCGAGATGCTGGGCGCCGCCCACGAGGAGTCGCCCGCGCGACGCCTGGTCTGGCTGGCTCAGCTGCAGAACGGCGTACGCCAGGCCGGCCTGGCCGAGGCCGACACCCGCGATCTGTCCGACGCCGTCGGGGCCTTGGGTGATCAGCTTGAGGCCCGGACCAACCTGTGTGGCGCGGTCGTCCGCTCGCGCGCCTCGCCGGCCCAGAAGCTCAGCGTCCTCCTGCGCATGGCTGTGGGCGAGAGTGCGCCTCTGGGCGCGGCCGCCGACCGGGCCCGAGCCGAGGCGCTGAAACTGCTGCGTGCCTCAGAGACCCGCGCCGCTCTCGCCGCACGGCCCGCCGAGGTCGCGGCTCTGCGTCCCATGCTCCAGGCGACGGGACTGGCGGCCTGAGCGCGATACCCACGGACCGCGATCCGTGGCACAGTCGGCCGTTGATGGAGGTCAGCCATGATCCGTATCGCCTTTGTCGGCCTGTCGCTCGCCGCCTGCTCTCCCGCCCCCACCGGCGCGGCGGCCCTGACCGAAGCCGGCCCCGCCATGGCGCGCGAGGTGTCGGCTTCACCCGGTCGCGACGCCTGCGCCCGGGTGGATCAGTCGCTGATCCCCGAGCACGAGGCGGAGCTGAAGCGCTGGATCGAGGGTGAGGTCCGCCGAGGGGCGGGCGCGGTCACGGTGCAGCGGCGCATGGAGGTCGGCGACTGGCTGGCCGTCTGGGCCACGCCCGCCGATCGCGAGCAGGGCGTCTATTTCATTCGTCGCACCGCACAGGGCCCGCGCTTTCTCAAACCCTGGGGCGGCATGGCCGCACCGGAGGACCGCGCCGATGTAGCTCAGTGGGCGCGTGACCTGGACCCCGAGATACCCGTGGCCCTGGCCGACTGTTTCGCCCTGGCGGTAACCGGGGGGGAGACTCAGCCCTGAGCGGTCAGCACGCCTGGCCGGCGGCCCAGCCGGACGACCACGCCCACTGGAAATTGTAGCCGCCGAGCCAGCCGGTCACGTCCACGGCCTCCCCGATGAAATAGAGGCCGCCCTGGTCACGCGCCTGCAAGGTCTTCTGGTCCAGGGCCTCGGTGTCGACCCCACCCAGCGTGACCTCGGCGGTGCGGTAGCCCTCCGACCCCACGGGTCTGACGCTCCAGCGACGCACCGCCTCGTCCAGTCGGCGCAGCGTCTTGTCCGGCGTATCAGCCAGGCTTTCCGTCGCGCCCTCGCCCGCGCAGAGGACATCGGCCAGCCGCTTAGGCACGATCCGCGACAGGGCTGTGGTCACGGCCTGGCGGCCGTTTGACCCTCGCTCGCCCTTCAGGGCGGCGAAGACATCGACACCCGGCGCCAGGTCCAGCACGATCGCCTCGCCCTCGCGCCAATAGGAGCTGATTTGGAGGACGGCCGGCCCGCTGAGGCCGCGATGGGTGAACAGCATGGCCTCCTTGAAGACGCCCTTGCGACCGCCCTCGCCGGCCCTGGCCTCCACATCCACCGCCACCCCGGCCAGGGGTTTCAATCGCGCGAGCAGTCCGGGCTCGAAGGTCAGGGGAACCAGGGCGGGGCGCGTCTCGACCAGCGGCAGGCCGAAGCGGCGCGCCACATCATAGGCCCAGCCGGTGGCGCCCATCTTGGGAATCGACTTTCCTCCGGTCGCCACCACCAGGGAGGCGCAGACGAGGGTCCGCCCGTCGCTGGTCTTGAGACGAAACCCCTCGCCTTCGCGCTCCAGCGTCTCCACGGTTGTCTCGAGACGAAGGACGCCGCCTGCCGCGCGCAGGTCGTCGGTCAGCATCTGGACGATCTGTCTGGCGGAGCCGTCGCAGAACAGCTGGCCCAGGGTCTTTTCGTGCCAG
>CAZITK010000184.1:0-3748 GCA_964542145.1 uncultured Brevundimonas sp. | reverse complement strand
ACAAGGTCATCATGTTCATGTCGATCGACGGAGTGAGGTTCAGGAAGCCGGCTCGGCCCGGCGACCAATTGTGCATGCAGGTCAAGGTCTTGAGGGCGCGCGGTGACGCCTACAAATTCCGCGGCGAGACCTTCATCGACGGCAAGCTGGCGGCCGAAGCGGAGTTCATGGCCATGGTCGTGAAAGTCGACCCGCCGGCCGCCTGATCCATGGCCATTCATGCGACAGCCCAGGTCGATCCGTCGGCCAGGATCGGCGACGGGGTTGAGATCGGGGCCTGGTCGATCGTCGGGCCGAGTGTGGTCCTGGAAGCCGGCGTCAGGCTGGCGAGCCATGTCCTGATCGTACAGGACACTACCCTGGGAGTGGACACGACCGTTCACCCCTTCGCCGTGGTCGGCGGCGATCCCCAGCATTCGGGCTACAATGGGGAAACCACGCGCCTGACGGTCGGAGCGCGATGTCTGATCCGCGAACACGCGACCTTGAACCGGGGTACGCCCGGTGGGGGTGGCGTTACCCATGTCGGGAACGGCTGCATGCTGATGACCGGGGCGCACGTCGGCCATGACGCTCGGGTCGGGAACAACGTCACCTTTGCCAACAGCGCCACCCTGGGCGGCCATGCCAAGATCGGCGACCGGGTGTTTCTGGGGGGATTGAGCGCCGTGCACCAGTTTGGACGTGTGGGGGCGGGCGCCATGATCGGGGGGCTGGCGGCGGTCACGCGTGATGTCATCCCGTATGGTTCGGCCTGGGGCAATCACGCCCGCCTGCACGGGCTGAACCTGGTAGGGCTCAAGCGCAAGGGCTACGGAAAATCCGAGATGCGCCGATTGCTGGCCGCCTATCGCGAGTTGTTCGAGGGAGAGGGCGTGTTCTCCGACAGGCTGAACCGTGTAGAGAACGACTTCGTCGATCTATCTGAAATCATGGAGATCGTCGCCTTCATCCGGGCCGGGGAGCGGCGGCCGCTATGCCTCCCGACCGAAGGATGAGCCGGGCCGGGCGGCCCGGGCCGCACCTGGGCCTGATCGCGGGCGGCGGTTCGCTGCCCCTGGCCGTGGCGGCGCGCTGCGAGGCCGAGGGACGGCCGGTGACGGTGATCCGCCTGGCGGGATTCGCCGACCCGGCCCTGAACCGCTGGCCGGGCGTCGAGGTCGGCATGGCCGAGATCGGCCGGATTCTGAAGGTGCTGAAACAGGCGGGGGCCCGGTCGGTATGCCTGGCGGGCCTGGTGTCTCGGCCGGATTTCCGAACGCTCAAGCCGGACCTGAAGGGGGCGTCGCTGCTGCCCGGCATCATCGCGGCGGCGACCCGGGGTGATGACGCCTTGCTCAGAAAGATACTGTCGGTGTTCGAGTCCGAGGGCTTCGCCGTGGAGGGAGCCGACGACATCCTGGGTGGGGAAACCCTGCCGGCCGGCGCCTTGGGATCGGTGCGGCCCACCGAGGCGCAACTGAGCGATGTCCGCAAGGCGCTACACGTGGCGGACAAGTCCGGCGAACTGGATATCGGCCAGGGGGCGGTGGTGGTCGAGGGCCTAGTGCTGGCGGTGGAGGCCCAGGAGGGCACCGACGCCATGCTGAGGCGGGTCGCCGAACTGCCCCAGGCGCTCCGCGGGCGGCCGGGCCTGGGGCGGGGGGCGCTGGGCAAGGCGCCCAAGCCGATTCAGGATCTGCGCGTCGACATGCCGGTGATCGGGCCCCGCACCGTCGCCCTGGCGGCCGCGGCCGGGTTGGCCGGAATCGCCGGACGCGAGGGGCGGCTGATCGTCATGGACCGGCGAGGACTGGTCAAGACCGCCGACCGTCTGGGCCTGTTCGTCTGGGGCGAGCCGGGATGACGCCGCCGGCTCCAGCCGACCCGTCGTTGACGATCATGCTGGTCGCGGCCGAGGCCTCGGGCGACGCCCTGGGAGCCGGATTGGCGCGGGCGCTGAGGGCACGGTTGGGCGAGGGCGTGCGTTTCGTGGGCGTCGGCGGACCCAAGATGGCGGCCGAGGGCGTGGCCAGTCCTTTCGACATCACCGAGCTGTCGATCCTGGGCTGGGTCGAGGGCGTAAAGGCCTACGGCCAGGTCAAGCGCCGGGTGGCCGAGACGGCGGCTCTGGCCCGGCGCGAGCGGCCGGACGCGGTCGTGCTTATCGACAGCTGGGGCTTCACCATCCGGGTGGCCAAGGCGATCCGGGCGGCCCGGCCTGAGATCCCCCTAATCAAATATGTGGGGCCGCAAGTGTGGGCCTCTCGGCCGGGGCGGGCCAAGACGCTGGCCCAGAGCGTCGACCATCTGTTGACCCTCTACGCCTTTGACGCGCCGTGGTTTGAGAAAGAGGGGCTTCCCACGACGGTGGTGGGCTCGGCGGCGGTCCATACGGATTTCTCGGGCGCCGATCCGGCCGGATTCCGGGCACGGCACGGCCTGACCGCCGATCAGCCCCTGCTGCTGGTCCTGCCGGGGAGTCGGCCCTCCGAGATCGCCCGGATGACGCCCGTCTATGAGCGGACGGTGGAGCGGCTGCGTGCGGCGCGGCCCGACCTGTCGGTTGCGGTCATCGCGGCCGGAAGCATCGCCGCCGACCTGCGCGCGCTCCTAGCGACCTGGGCGGCCGACACGATCGTGGTGGGCGAAGATGAAAAGGCCGACGCCATGACCGCCGCGACCGTCGCCTTGGCCACCTCGGGTACGGTCTCGACGGAACTGGCCCTGGCGGGGGCGCCCATGGTCATCGCCTACCGGATAGACGGGCTGAGCTACGCCCTGATGAAGCGACTGGTGACGGCCAGGCACGTCACCCTGTTCAATGTCGCCGCTGACGAGCGCATCGCCCCGGAGTTCATCCAGAACGAGGCCACGCCCGAAATCTTGGTTGAGGCGGTCGGAGGGCTGCTGGACGACCCGATGATGGCGCGCGACCAGGCCGCCCGCCAAGCGGCGGCGCTCGACCTCATGGGACGCGGCGGCCCGGACCCGTCGGCCTTGGCGGCGGAGGCGGTGCTGAAGGTCGTGGCCCGCCCGTCGTAACGGCCCTCCCCATCCGTGTCGGAACCAGCTTGGCCGCACCGCGCTAGCTGACGATGCTCAAGTCCGTGATGAACCCCCGTGTCTTCTGGGGGGCCAGTCTGATCGTCGGCGCCCTTCTGCTCCTCGCCATGATTGCGCCCGGGGCCTCCGACTATGCCTTCGGCCTGGTCCAGGGGTGGGTGATCGACACCTTCGGCTGGTTCTATGTTGCCGTCGTGGCGCTGTTCCTGTTCGTGGTCGTCGGTCTGGCCATCTCGCCCGCCGGATCGTTGAAACTAGGCCCTGACGACGCCGAGCCGGACTTTCCCTACGCCTCCTGGCTGGCGATGCTGTTCGCGGCGGGCATGGGCATCGGCCTGATGTATTTCGCGGTCGCCGAGCCGGTGCAGCACTACGCGGCGCCGCCGGAAGGGGAGCCCGGCACCTTCAACGCCGCCCGCCAGGCCATGGTGATCACCTTCACCCACTGGGGCGTCCATGCCTGGGCCATCTATGCGGTGGTGGGGCTGAGCCTGGCCTTCTTCGCCTACCGCAAGGGGCTGCCGCTGACGCTGAGGTCGGGGCTGTTTCCCATCCTCGGAAAACGAATCCATGGGCCGATCGGCGACGCGGTCGACATCTTCGCCGTGTGCGGGACCCTGTTCGGCATCGCCACGTCGCTTGGGTTCGGCGTGTCCCAGATCAACAGCGGGCTGAACTACCTGGTCGGCCTGCCCTCCAACGC
>CAZITK010000183.1:0-3750 GCA_964542145.1 uncultured Brevundimonas sp. | reverse complement strand
ATTGTCGACGTAGTAGATATCGTCGCCTTTGCCGCCTTCCATCCAGTCGGCGCCCGCCATGCCGTTCAGGATATTGTTCCCGCTATTGCCCAGCAGGATGTTGTTCAGGCTGTTGCCTGTCGCGTTGATGTTCGCGGAGCCCCGCAGGGTCAGATCCTCGAGATGCGCCCCCAGGGTGTAGCTGATGAAGCTCTCGACCAGGTCGATGCCTTCGCCCGCGTATTCAACCACGCGGTCACTGGCGTAATTGACCACATAGACATCGTTGCCGCGTCCGCCGACCATGAGGTCGGCGCCTTCGCCGCCGTCCAACCAGTCGTCGCCCTCGCCGCCGATCAGGGTGTCGTTCCCCTCGAAGCCGAACAGATAGTCGTCGCCGCCATAACCGATCAGATAGTCGTCGAAACGGCCGCCGTAGAAGACGTCGTCGCCGGCGAACATGATGGAGAAGGCATGGTCGGTGGCGTTCTTGCCGGCCCAGCGAAAATAGTCCTCGGCGTCGAGGCTCAGGCCGGTGATGGAGAAGTCCAGGTCACCGAAATAGCTGCTCTCGATCTCGTGAATCGTGCCGCGGACATTTCCCCAGAAGTCATAGCGGAAGGCGCCGTAATAGTCCGTGTAGTCGCCGGGGGCGTGCGTCACCTCTATATGGCCGCCGCCCCACCAGGTGTCGGGCCCGAACAGGTCCCGCAACTGAAGATCGCGCATGTCGAGGCGAAAGTTGTTCCCGACGGTCAGGACGGCCATGGCGGTCTCCCAGAGACTTGTGCGGAGACACCACGGCCCCCGATCGAGGGTGAGGACACGCCCGGCCGCCTGAACGCCGGCTGAATGACGGCGTCAGGCGAAGAAAGATCAGCCGCCGGAGAGAGGGTCAAAGGCGACGCGGATCAGCTGGCCGGGATCGGGCGCCAGGAAGGCCGGAAGGGTCGGCGGCGACACGTCCAGGCTGGCCGGGATCAGCCGGGCGTCGCCGGCTACGGCCTGGAGCGTGTTCAATGGCCCGCCGAGCAGGCGCTGATAGACCCAGTAGGCGGCCATGACGTCCTCGACGTACTGCCGGGCCTGGGGCACGTCGATGGTCTCGATGAGGAGGAGCGGATCGGCGTCAGGGCCTAATTTCCTCAGCGCGCCCAGCATGGGGCCAGGCCCGGCGTTATAGCTGGCCACCGCGCGCAGGATGTCGCCCTGAAAGGCGTTCATCTCCAGCATTTTGCGGATATAGGCCTGGCCGAGGCGAAGGTTGATGGCGGGATTCCACAACCGCTGCGGATCGGACACGAAGCCGCGATCGCCGGCCAGCTCGGCCGCTGTGGTCGGCATCACCTGCATCATGCCATAGGCGCCGACCGAACTGCGCGCCTGGGCGTTGAAGCCGCTCTCCTTGCGGGCGATGGCGTAGACCAGGGCGCGTTCGATGGTGAAGCCGCCCTCCGGCTCCAGCACCGGAATCGGATAGTCGTGGGCGTCAATCCGCTGGGCGTCGGCGCGCGGTCCGCTGATCCGGGCGCCCAGGGTGCGCGCGAGTCCGATCCAAAGGCGGCGGGTCTGGTCGCCAGCGGCGCCGCGCAGGCCCCGCCGCAGATAATCGCGCGCCTCATCGGTGCGCCCGACTTCGACGAAGGCCAGCGTCATGCGGGCTGCGGGATCGGCCTGGAGGAAGGCGTTGAGCTCGCCATTATCAACGGCGCCGTCGCTGACGTCATGGGACACGGCCTGGGCTTGAGCGAGATAGGGTCTCGGGCCGTCGTTGGCGATTTCCGGCTCGCGGCCGAGTTGGGCCAGGGCGACCTGACCGTAGAAGCTGGCGGGCCACTGAGCCGCCAGTTCGAGATGGCCCTGGACCTGGTCCAGTCTGCCTGATGCGGCGGCCGAACGCGCGGCCCAGACCCCGGCCCCGGCGCGCACCCAGGCGTCTTCGGTTGGATCGTGCGCGACGCGCTCGAAGGCGTCGAGCGCGCGGGCGGGATCATTCTGGCGCCAGGCGGCGAGGCCGGCAGTCCACCAGTCCCCGATCGAGGCGCCCAACTGATAGGCGCCGGCCAGGTCGTCGTTGTTGAATGCGATGCGCGCGGCCCGCGGCCCTTGCTCTTCAACCGATTGATCGGCGGCCGCCTGAACGCCGGCCCAGGTCCGGGCAAGGGCGTTGCCTCCGGGACGGCGGGGCTCGGCCACCCCATCGGGTCGTCGCCGCATGGCCAGGGCGTAGACTCTTTGGGCGTCCGGCAGGTCGGAATAGGTCTCCAGCCAGAGGGCGAGTTCATCAAAGGTCGCGGTATGGCGGGGGTGGAACAGTCGCTCAAACTCAAAATGGCCGAGCAGAATGCGATCCTGGGCGCCGCGCGCGCTCTCGCGAGCTTCATCCAGCGCGCCACGACGCAGGGCGTCGAAGGCGCTGGTGTAGCTGAGGCGGTCGGAAGGGGTCAGGGCCGTGACCGGGCCATCGTTGACTACGGTGCTGACGGTCGCGACGTTAGCTGTGGCCGCGAGAGCGGTTTCGAGGGTCGCGCCGACCTGGGCGGCGATGCGCTCGTCCTTCTCTTTGGCGGCGGCGGGCATGGCGGCGGCGAAGACGGCGGCGAGAATCGCGATCGACGGCGCGGCGAGCGCGCGGCGGCGTGGCAGTCTCATGGGCGGCGGCCCCCTCGTTCGGCGCTCTTGGTCCCGGTCTCGACTCCGGGGGCGCGGCGCGGCTGTTACGATCGGTCGTCTGCCGTGAAGGATGACAGAATCAGGATTCGCCTTCAAGGCGATTGGTCAGGGCCAGCATGTCGGCCCAGGCCTGGCGCTTCATACGCGGCTGGCGCAGCAGAAAGGCTGGATGCAGCGTTGGCAAGGCGGGCGCGGAGACATCGCCTTCCGCCAGCCGCCATTCCCGCCACTGGCCGCGCAACTTCAATATCCCGTCATCGGTCCCCAGCACGCTCCTGGCCGCCGCCGCGCCGATCAGCAGCACGGCCTTTGGCCGCAGCAGGGCCAGGGTCCGCTCGACGAAGGGCGCGCAGACGGCCTGTTCCTCGGGCGTCGGGGTGCGGTTGCCGGGCGGGCGCCAGAAGACGGTGTTGGTGATGAACACCCGGTCCGTCAGACCGGCGGCGGCGAACATCCGGTCCAGCAGTTGGCCCGCCTGGCCGACGAAGGGCTGGCCCCGCGCATCCTCGTCGGCGCCCGGCCCCTCGCCGATGGCCAGGATGGGGGCGGCCGGATTTCCCCGCGCGAACACCGCCTGGCGCGCCCCCTGGGTGCGCAGACCGCAGCCCTCGAAGGCGGCGACGGCCTCGCCCAGCGCCTCAAGACTGTCCGCCCCGGCGGCCAGACGACGAGCCTCGGCGATGGCGGCGGCGACGTCGCCGGACGCAACCGGCGCCTGGACCGAGGCCACCGCCTTGAGCGTCGCCTGGCGGGGCGGAGGCGGGGGCAGGCGGGTGCGATCCACCGGCGCCTCGTCGAAACAGGCGTCTGCGCCCGCCTCGACCCAGAAGGCGAGCAGGCTTTCGGCGGCGCGGCTGTCGAGGGCGGGCGTCATGAACAATCCCCGCATAAGCCTTGACCGGCCCCGCGTCACCTCGGGATAAGCAGGGTGACCAAGACCACACCGAGAATGGGCGATCAGGCATGGCCGAAGAAGCGATCGAGGGCGGGGCAGCCAGCCCGCGCCAGGAAGCGATCATCGACAACCTGCCGCCCCTGGAGGCGCTGCAGGGCGTCGAACGGGAGGTGATGGAGTATGACGTCGTCATCGTCGGCGCC
>CAZITK010000182.1:0-3757 GCA_964542145.1 uncultured Brevundimonas sp. | reverse complement strand
GGCGCGGTCGACGTTGCTTCCGGCCGCCAGCGGGCCGAAGCCTCGGATCGAGACCAGGTGGACGCGATAGCGGTTATCCAGCCGGCTGGCCTCGCGCGACCAGATCGCCGGCGTCGAGGCCAAACCCGGCACGAAGACGATGTCGGGCCCCGTCTGGGGGCCACGCGCGCTGACCGCGATTACCTCGGAGCGGAAGGGCGGGGGGGTCTCGGTCCCCGCCGAGACGGAGGCCGGAGCCTGGGCGAGCGTCGGCGCGGCGCCCAGAGCAAGGGCGACGCCCAGGGTGAGGACCAATCGAACCATGCTGGTTTCCTGGCTCAGGATAGCGGCGACAGCGGGGCGCCCCCTCTTTCGGCGGCCGGAATCAAGGATTGGTCCAGCAGGGCATGCAGCCGCGCTACATGGTCGTCGCGCTCGGCCATCGGCGAAGGGTCCGACAGCATCACCGCGGTCAGGCCCAGGTCGGGGACCACGAACAGCATCTGACCGCCATATCCCCAGGCGTAGAAGACCTCATGCCCGCGCGCCTGCTTGATCCACCAGCCGTAGCCGTAGGCGTGCCCGGTCCACCGCGATGCGCCGCGCCCACGCCAGGAGGCTTGGACCCAACCCTCGGGCAGGATTCGTCGGCCGTGGTGGACGCCGTCGTTCCGATAGAGTTCGCCGAGAACCAGCAGGTCGCGCGGCGACATCAGCATGTCGTTGCCGCCGAAATGAACGCCCTGTGGATCGGATGGCCAGTCGGGGATGCGGATGCCGAGCGGATCACCTAGCAGCCGCCGCGTCAGGGCCGCCGTTGAGCTGCCGCCGGCTCGCGCGAGAACGGCCGAGATCAGATGTGAAGTTCCACTGGAATAGATCATTGTCCCACCAGGGTCGGCCTCGAACGGTCGAGCCAGCGCGTGACGCACCCAGTTCCGGCTGGAGACCCACGCGCCGTAATTCCGTCCCGACGTCGATCCCAGCCCGGCCTGCATGGTCAGGAGGTGCTCCAGGGTGATCACGGCCAGGCGAGGGTCGGGATCGGGCGGAAAGTCGTCGGCCAGCCAAGTGGAGATGGGCGTCTCGACGTCCGGTAGGACGCCCTCGCCAACGGCCGCGCCGACCACGGCGGCCAGCACCGACTTGGAGGCCGACTTGATATTTGCGGGAGCGTCCAGGCCCGCGCCGCGAAAGGCGCGCTCGGCCAGGATGTCGCCGTCGCGCGCGATGATGACGCTATGCAGTCGGGGCAGGACGGCTGCCTGTTCCATCGTTCGGGCCAGGAGAACGGGGTCCAGTCCGGCGGTGGGCGTCGTAAGTGTCGTTTCCTCCGCGACCGGCCGGGCTTCGCAGGCGCCCAGGCCGATGGCTGCGGCGAGAAGGAGACAGGGAAGGAAGGATTGCCTCATGCAAGGGATACGGCCCAACCGCCCCCGAGGTTCACCCCACCTACCGGCGCCCTCTTGCCAATCCATGATGATGGCGCAAACATCGCCCGGTCGATATTTCTGGGGAGGCCGCCGATGCTGACCGCCTTGATGTTGCTCGCCATCCTGCAGCCGGTCGACCATCCCATCGAACTTGCGCCCGCTCCCATGACTGGGACCGACGATTGGCGTCACATCGCCTCGAGCGCCACTCGGGCCTATTTCGTCAATACAGGTCGTCGAACCGTGGACGGCCAGGTGACCCGGGTGGTCGCGGCGTCCGTCCCTCTCGCGGCGAGGGCGGGCCAAAGCCATCTCCGCGATCATTACGAGATTCGCTGCGCTGCAGGCGACTATCGGGTCGTCCGATCCGTCGATGTCGCGGAGGACGGTGACGAAGACGCTTTTGACGATACGGAGGCGGCCTGGGATTCCGTGCCCGATGACGGGCTGATCGACGGGATCAAGCGGCTGGCCTGCGGCGAGAGCCAAGTCGCCGACGGCTATCCCTCGCTCGCGGCCTTCATGACGTCGCGCGACTGACGGCCTCGCGTGTGAAGACCCAGTCGTGATCGCTGGAGGCGGCCGGCTGGAACGTGTAGCCGGCCCTGTCGAAGCCCTTCAAGGCCTCCTTGTCCTCGATGCGGCGCCTGATCGCCCAGCGGGCCATCAGGCCGCGCGCCTTCTTGGCGAAGAAGGCAACGATTCGGCTGCCGCCGCTTTCGTCGGCCTCGCGGAACTGGATGTTGAGGACGGGAAGTTTCAGCACCTTAGCATCGACGGCTCCGAAATACTCCTGGCTGGCCAGGTTGATCAGGGTCTTGTCGGCATGGCCGCGCGCGTCGCCGTTCAGCCGTTCGGCGATCTTGCCCTCCCAGAAGTCGTAGAGGGTGGCGCCGCGTTCGGTGCGTAGGCGCGAGCCCATCTCAAGCCGGTAGGGCTGGATGCGGTCCAGGGGGCGCAGGAGGCCGTAAAGGCCCGAGAGGATGCGCAGGCGCCCCTGCGCCCAGTCCAGGTCGTCGGGCGTCAGGTCGCGGGCTCCCAGGCCCTCATAGACGTCGCCGGCGAAGGCGAAGGCGGCCTGGAGCTGATCCTTGCGGCGCAGGGGATTGAAGGCCTGGAAGCGAGCGTGGTTCAGTCCCGCCAGGTCGTCGGAGATGGACATCAGCCGCTTGAGGTCGGCGCGGCTGAGATCGCGCGCCACCCTGGCCAGTTCCGCGGTCTCGGCGTCGAATCGCGGTCTGGTGGCGACGACTTCGACGGCCGCGGGCGAGAAATCCAGCCGCTTGGCCGGGGAGATGACGAACAGCACGATGATCCCTGGTTCAGCCCTCGGTCGGGGCGACAGATAGGCGCCGGCGTGATTCGGTTGAAGAGCGGCGCGACGTCGTGTCCGATCAGAACAGGACGCGGGGGTTCATCAGGCGGCGGGGATCCAGCGCCCGGCGCACGGCACGCATGGCTTCAATCTGGACCGGATCCTTGTAGCGTCGAGCTTCGTCGGTCTTGAGGACGCCCAGGCCATGCTCGGCCGAGAGGGAGCCGTCCAGTTCGGCGACCAGATCGTGAACGATGCGCGCGCCCTCGTCGCGACGGGCCGCGAAGGCGGCGGGGTCGCTGTCGGTGGGCGGCACGACATTATAGTGCAGATTGCCATCGCCCAGATGGCCGAAAATGCACAGGCGGATGTTCGGATGGCCGGCCGAGAGCGCCGCTTCGGCCCGGGCCACAAAGGCGGGGATGTTGGACAGCGGCAAGGCGATGTCGTGCTTCCAGCCGCCGCCGGCCGCCTTTTGCGCCGCCGACATGTCCTCGCGCAACCGCCACAGGCCCGCGGCCTGGGTCTGGGTGTGGGCCACCACGGCGTCGTGAATGAGGCCCTGTTCGAAGGCGCTTTCCAGCAGGCGTTCCAGGGCGCGCTCGGCGGCGCCGGTCTCGGCCGCGACGATTTCGATCAGGACCAGCCACGGCGTCGGCGTTTCCAGCGGGTCACGCGTATCGGGGATGTGGGCCAGGACCAGCTCCAGGCCCGGCCGGCCGATCAGCTCGAAGGCCTCGACCCCGCCGCCGGTCTCGGCCTTGGCGCGGGCCAGCAGGGTCAGGGCGTCCTCGATGGAGCCGACGGCGACCATGGCCACAGCCCGCGAGCGCATGACGGGAAACAGCTTCAGCGCCGCCGCCGTGACCACCCCCAAGGTGCCTTCGGCCCCGATCAGCAGCTGTTTGAGGTCATAGCCGGTGTTGTCTTTCCTCAGGCGCTTCAGGCCGTGGAAGATCTCGCCGTTGGGCAGGACCGCCTCCAGCCCGAGCACCAGATCGCGGGCCACGCCGTAGCGCAGGACCGCCGT
>CAZITK010000181.1:0-3763 GCA_964542145.1 uncultured Brevundimonas sp. | reverse complement strand
GATGAGGAAGAAGCCGACAAGCCGATCCGCGTCGCCGTCATCGGCCGCCCCAACGCCGGCAAATCGACCCTGATCAACCGGCTCATCGGCGAGGACCGCCTTCTGACCGGGCCCGAGGCCGGCATCACGCGCGATTCCATCTCGGTCGATTTCGAGCATGAGGGACAGCGCTTCCGCCTGGTCGATACGGCCGGCATGCGGCGCAAGGCGCGGGTTCAGGAGAAGCTGGAAAAACTGTCGGTCGCCGATACCATCCGCGCCATCACCTTCGCGGAAGTGGTGGTGCTGGTCATGGACAAGGATGACGCCTTTGACGTCCAAGATCTCCAGCTGGCCGATCTGGTCGAGCGCGAGGGGCGGGCATTGGTCTATGTCGCGGCCAAATGGGATCTGGAGGAAGAGCCCCAGGCCCGAATGGCCGAGCTCAAGGCCCTGGCCGAACACAAGCTCCCGCAGCTGAAGGGCAGCCCCTTCGTGGCCCTGTCGTCGTTCTCGGGGCGAGGCGTCGAGCGACTGATGCCCGCCATCCAGGAGGCGCACGCCACCTGGTCTGTAAAGGTGAAGACGCGCGACCTCAACGACTGGCTTGCCCAGGCCACTCAGCGCCACCCCCCGCCCGCCGTCGACGGCAAGCGGGTCAAGCCCAAGTATATGGCTCAGACCAAGGCCCGGCCGCCCACCTTCGTGCTGTTCGCAAGCCGCGCCTCCGCCATGCCGGATCACTACAAGCGCTATCTGGTCAATAGCCTGCGCGAGAGCTTCGACCTGCACGGCACGCCCATGCGGCTAACGGTCAAGGCCGGCAGCGCCAACCCCTACGCCGAGGGCGGGGCCAAGTCCGGGCCGGAGCGGTTCAAGGGCACGGCCAAGACGGCGCCGCGCAAGATCAAGAAGGCCGAGGGCATGTCCAACCTGCCTGGCAAGCGGATCGAGCAGCAGAAGACGGCCAAGCCCAAGGTCAAGGCGCTGTCGGGGCTCAAGGCCGGCACGGGCAAGAAGGCCGGCGCCTCGGTCCCCGTCGGCAAAGGCGCTCGCGGCGGCGCCCGCCAGGTGTCGCGGTCGGGCCGGGTGCGCACTGGCCAGAAGAGCGGATCGCGGCGCTAGGTTGGCAGGAACGCAGATCGGCGGTGCCTGTGCTAAGGGATCGGGATGACTGATATCGTGGGCGTGGTCCGGTTCTCCGTGCTTTCAACGGTCAAGAACCCCTTCGCCTTGGCGAAGAAGAAGTCGTTCGAGGATTTCGCAAGACGTATTCTGGCTCCCGAGCGTCTGAAACGTCGGTTCACCTTGTTCGAGCACGTCACCTTGCCATCCCTGGACGCGCAAACCGATGGCGACTTCGCGCTTCTGGTCGTCGCTCCCGAGCGCCTGACGACAGTCGACCGACAGCGATTGGAGGCTTTGGAAATCGGACGGCCCTGGCTCCACGTCACCTATCAGGCCGAGCAGGATTTCCGGATGTCTCAGACCGACCCCTTGGTCATGGACCTGCTGGGATCGGGTGACGCGTTCGCCAGCTTCCGCCTGGACGATGATGACGCCGTGTCCGTCGACTACATCGCCCGGCTGAGGAACTATGTGAAGCCGGCCTACCTCGGCCACTCAGTATCGTTCTGCAAGGGCTGGCTGCTCGATGTCGGCGACGGCGCCGGAGACGTCGGCCTGCGTCCAGCGGTGATGCCCAATATCGCCTTGGGGCTCGCGCATATCGGGCGCCGAAAGCGCAGGCGGTGGCGGCGAACGCTGTTTGCCATATCCGACCACCACCTGCGTCATCATGAGCGCGCACCGACGATCACAGACGGCAGGTGGGACGCCTTTGTGGCCCTCACTCACGAAACCAACGACACCGGCGGTAAACGCCGCGTCATCGACCGCAGGCTTACCGCCACTGATGCACAGATCGAGCTGGCGGCGATGGGTTTCAATCTGGATCTAATCGGCCTGGCGGAGACCAGCGTGCGAGGCTGGGGGCCTGCCCCTGCCGAAGAGGCGCCGCCCTCTCAAATTGACTGAGGCCCAGACGGCGCCTTGCGTTTGTGCGGTTATTCCCCTAAGTGCCGGCGCGCAATCACGCACGCAGGCGTGGCGCGATCGGGGAGACATCCCGGTCGCTCCGTTCCGAGGGCCTTGATCCATTCCGGACCGAAGCCTTTTTCGTCTGCGGTGGCCTATCGGAAAAAGGAAAAACGCAGATGGCCCTGCCTGAATTCTCCATGCGCTCGCTGCTCGAGGCCGGCGCGCACTTCGGTCACCAGACTCACCGCTGGAATCCGAAGATGGAACGTTACATCTTCGGTTCGCGCTCGAACATTCACATCATCGACCTGTCGCAGAGCTTGCCGCTGATGCACCAGGCGCTGGTGGCCGTTCGCGACGTGGCGGCCAAGGGCGGCCGTGTGCTGTTTGTCGGCACCAAGCGCCAGGCGTCGGACCCAGTGGCCGAAGCCGCCAAGCGCTGCGCCCAGTACTATATGAACAACCGCTGGCTGGGCGGCACCCTCACCAACTGGCGCACCGTGTCGAACTCGATCCAGCGCCTTCGCGAGCTGGAAGGCATCCTGGAAAGCGGCGAAGGCCGCAACAAGAAGGAACTGCTGACCCTGGAGCGCGAGAGGGATCGCCTGGAACTGTCGCTCGGCGGCATCAAGGACATGGGCGGCATCCCCGATATCATGTTCGTGATTGATACCAACAAGGAAGCGATCGCGATCCAGGAAGCCCGCAAGCTGAACATCCCGATCGTGGCCATCCTGGACACCAATTCGGACCCCGACGGCATTACCTATCCGGTGCCGGGCAACGACGACGCGGCGCGCGCGATCCAGACCTATTGCGACCTGGTCGCCGACGCGGTGCTGGACGGCCTGGCCGCCGGCGCTTCGGCTTCGGGCGTGGACCTGGGCGCTTCGGAAAATCCGACCGAGCCGGCTCTGCGTGAAGCGTCCTCCGCCCCGGAAGCCGAGGCTGCTCCGGCGGGCGCCGAAGGCGCCGCCGATGAAATGATGGCCAAGCAGGAGGCTCCGGCCGCCGGAGCCTCCTCGCAGGAGCCCGCGACCGCGGACGCCGAGGCCAAGCAGGCCAATACCGAGGCCAACGACGCCGTCGAAACCGAGAAGGCCACGGGCTAAGGCCCTCGGCCGAGCCTGCCGAACCGAAAAAGCGGCCGGGCTGATCGCAGCCCGGCCGCACCCGCATAAGACACTTAGGAGACTGAACATGGCCGAGATCACCGCCGCCCTCGTCAAGGAACTGCGCGAGCGTTCGGGCGTGGGCATGATGGACTGCAAGAAGGCCCTGCAAGAAACCAACGGCGATATCGACGCCGCCATCGACTGGCTGCGCGCCAAGGGCTTGTCCAAGGCCGCCAAGAAGGCTGACCGAGTGGCCGCCGAGGGCCTGGTCGCCGTGGCGTCGAAGGAAGTCGGCGCCGGCGAAGTGGGCGCGGCGATCGAATTCAACGCCGAAACCGACTTCGTGGCCCGAAACGAGCTGTTCCAGAACGCGGCCAAGAAGTTCGCCCGGCTGGGGCTGGAGCATGCCACGGTCGAGGGCTTGCAGGGCGCCGAGCTGGAAACCGGCAAGACGGTCCACGATGAAGTCACCCAGCTGGTCGCCACGGTCGGCGAGAACATGCAGCTGCGCCGCGCCGCCCGCCTGTCGGTCGACGAAGGCGTGGTCGCCTCCTACGTCCACAACGCCGTGTCGCCCGGCGTCGGCCGCATCGGCGTGCTGGTCGCCCTGCACGGAGCCGGCGACAAGT
>CAZITK010000180.1:0-3767 GCA_964542145.1 uncultured Brevundimonas sp. | reverse complement strand
CCCGACACCGGCGAGATGCTGTACCGGGCCGATCTGGAGACGTCGCTGTGGGTCACGCCATCCGGCCGCCACATGCGGATCGGGGCCAGGGACCGGCTGCGCTTCACCTTTGACGATGGCGATTACGAAACTCTGCCGACGCCGGAGGTCCCCGAGGACCCGCTGAAGTTCTCGGACGGCAAGCCGTACCGCGAACGTCTGGCCGCCGCCCGCAAAGGCACCGGCGCGCGTGACGCCATGGCCATCGGCGTGGGCGAGATCGGCGGCGTGCCGGCCGTAGTCCTGGTTCAGGATTTCAAGTTCATGGGCGGCTCTCTGGGCATGGCGGCGGGAGAAGCCTTCATCGCCGCGGCCCGCGCCGCGATCGAGCGCGACTGTCCCCTGATCTGTTTCACCGCCGCCGGCGGGGCGCGGATGCAGGAGGGCGCGCTCAGCCTGATGCAGATGGCGCGCTCGACCCTGGCCATTCAGGAACTGAAGGAGGCGGTGCTGCCCTATGTGGTGGTGCTGACCGACCCGACCACGGGCGGGGTGACGGCAAGCTACGCCATGCTGGGCGACGTTCACCTGGCCGAGCCGGGCGCTCTGATCGGCTTCGCCGGCCCGCGCGTGATCGAAACGACCATCCGCGAGAAACTCCCCCCCGGTTTCCAGCGCGCCGAATATCTTCAGGAAAAGGGCATGGTCGATCGCGTGGTCCCGCGTCCCGATCTTCCCCGGGTGCTGGCCGACATCCTTTCGATCCTGATGAGCGGACGCCGCAAGGCCGCCTGACGAGGTTACAGCCGCATTAACCTTGTGGCCGCACATCAGCCGTAAAAGCGGGTGACCGTCGCCGCATGAAAGGCCCGCGCGCGACGGGCGAGATCGTCTTTCCGGAGCCCGCCCATGCACCGCCGCACCCTGATCACCACAGGCATCGTCGCCGCTGGCCTGTCGGCCTGCGCCACGCGCCGAGCACCCAGCGATCCCAACTATCCGGTGCCGTCGGACCGCAGCGCCCAGGCCTACACCTTCGACGAACTGGTCGCCGCCGGCTCGCGTGAGTTGGGTATCGCCGCCGAAGCCGTGGGCGGCGCGATCGAGCGCATCTTCGCCGACCAAGGCGACCGGCCGACGGGCTACATCGCGGGTGAAGAGGGCGCCGGCGCCGCCGCCGTGGGCCTACGATACGGCCGCGGCGCGCTCCATATGAAGACGCCTCAGTCCTCGCAGGAGGTATTCTGGCAGGGGATTTCGATCGGCTGGGACTTCGGCGGCAACGCCAGCCGCGTCTTCACCCTGGTTTACGGGCTGTATCACCCCGACATGATCTACCGCCGTTACCCCGGCGTGGAAGGCACGGCCTATGTCGTCGCCGGTCTGGGCGTGAACTACCAGCAGGCCGACGGCATCGTCCTGGCCCCGGTCCGCACCGGCGTCGGCCTCCGGTTGGGCGCCAACATCGGCACCATGGCCTATAGCCGTCAACGAAACCTGCTGCCGTTCTAGCGGCCGCCGATCTAAAGCCGCGTCTCGCCCGACAGGATCGCCTCATGGGCTTTGGCGGTGAGGCGGGCGTAGCCGTTCTTGCCGCCCTTCACATAGACTTGGCCTTTGCCTCCGCCGGGCGCGTAACCATCGCGGACCATGTCGATCTTGCGGTACTTGAAGGTACCGGTGGTATCGACCGCCTTGGCGGTACGCAGGAACACCGGGCGGGCATAGGGCGGCAGGGCCTGGTCGACGAACTCCGCAAAGGCCCGCGGTTCAAAGTTGTCCTGAACGATCAGAGTGGCCATGCCCGCCTTGCCATCCTGGCCGGGAACCGCGACCCCATAGACCACCGCCTGCTCCACCGCAGGGGCCTGGGCCAGATGCTGCTCCACCTCCGTGGTCGAGACGTTCTCGCCCTTCCAGCGGAAGGTGTCGCCGATCCGATCGACAAAATAAAAATAGCCGTCGCGGTCCTGTTTCATCAGGTCGCCCGTGCGAAACCAGCGGTCGCCGCGACGAAAGACGTCGGTTAGAACCTTGCTTTTCGAGGCCGCCTTGTCGGCATAGCCGCTGTAATCGTGACGCACGTCGTTGCGGATCTCGCCGATCAACTCCCCGACCTCGCCGGGCGAAGCCTCGCGGCACAGGCCGTCTGACCCCCGGACGACCTCGTCGGCATCCACATCATAGCGCACGATGCGGATGTTCAGCCGGCTGCGCAGATAGCGGGGAATACGGCCAACCGCCCCCTGTTTGCCGTCGAAGTTGAACAGCGAGGCGTTGCCTTCGGTGGAGCCGTAGAACTCCAGGACCTGCGGAATAGCGAACCGTGACTGGAACTCGGGCCAGACCTCCGGACGAAGGCCGTTGCCAAACGCCAGCCGCAGTCGGTGACCGCGCTCACCCTCGCTCGGCGGCGCGTTGACCAGATACCGGCACAGCTCGCCGATATAGACAAAGGTGGTGGCCCGGCTTTCGACCACGTCGGGCCAGAAAGCCCCCGCCGAAAATTTCTTCCTGAGGATGATCGCGCCCCCATTCAGAAGCACCGAGCCCACTCCAACCAGTCCGCCGGTGGAGTGATAGAGCGGCAGCACACAGTATAATCGGTCCTTCTCGGTCGAGGCCGTGGCCCCGGCGAAGGCGCGCATATAGGTCCGCGCCCGCGAATGGGGGATGCGCGCCGCCTTGGGCAGGCCGGTGGTGCCTGAGGTATAGATGTAAAGGGCGGTGTCGCGGTTGGTCAGGCCGGCGCGCGTCGACTTGGCTGGCCTCACGCCAGAGGCGCTCTTGACCGCCGTGTCCAGGCCTCGTCGATCGCTGGCCTCGTCGCTGGGACCGAGACCGAGAACCCAGGACATCAGCGGCCGTTCGACATGCGGCCGCGCCCGCTCTATGCAAGGCCAGCACTCCAGGTCGGTGACCACATGGCCGGCGCCAACCAAACCCAGACAGTGCGCCAGCGGCTGGCCGTCGAGATTTGTGTTGATCAGGGCGGTGGCCATCCCGGCCTTGGAAAAGCCGATCCAGGCCGCAAGATAGTCGGCGCGGTTGTGCATCATCAGGGCGATGACATCTCCGCGCCGCAGTCCTCGCCCGGCCGCCCAATGGGCGTAGCGATTTGCCAGGGCGTCCAGGTCCCGATAAGTCAGCCGCCGCTCGCCGTCGTCGATGGCCAGGTTGTCGGGATATTTATCGACCACCTCCTCGAAGTCGTCTGATATCAGGACATCGCTGTCCAGCTGGATGGGCTTGATGCGGCCCAGCAGACGCCGAAGTCCCTGAAGGTAGCGCAGGTCGCGTTTCAGCCCGCGGATCAACCCCATCGTCCATCACCCTCGCCGCCTGCGCCAAGCCTTGGTGATGCGGCGCCGCACCGGCCCGGGTCAACCGGTGCTCAGGCCACGAGCGCGACCGCGCTCTCGGCTCAAGCCGCCAAGCCCGCCCGGCGTGGCTCTCGCGCCACAGCGCGGCGCGCCGTTCGAACGGTCACGATCGGGTCAGACCAGCCCCGGCTTCACCGTATAGGTCGCCTCGGTCTTGGCGGCGACCTCGTCCAAGGTAACGCCGTCCGCCAGCTCGATCAGCTCCAACCCCTGGCCGCCCGGCTTCACATCAAATACGCAGAGGTCGGTGATGATGCGGCTTACGACCCCGGTTCCAGTCAGCGGCAGGGTGCAGCGTTTCAGCACCTTGGACTGGCCGTGCTTGTTGGCGTGGTCCATGACCACCACCACCCGCTTGACGCCGGCGACCAGATCCATCGCCCCGCCCATGCCCTTCACCATTTT
>CAZITK010000179.1:0-3782 GCA_964542145.1 uncultured Brevundimonas sp. | reverse complement strand
GCCGACGCCGCTCATCCCAGCAGCGCCCGCATCCTCTCCCCAGCTGGCTCGTTAGGCCTGCATGGCGGGCGACGAGCGGGACATCCTCATCATCGGCGGCGGCGCCGGCGGCCTTGAGCTGGCGGCGCGGCTGGGGCGGGCGGATCGGCGGCGAGGGCTGCGGACGCCCCGCGTCACCCTGATCGACCGTTCCCCCTTCCACCTGTGGAAGCCCAGCCTGCACGAGGTGGCGGCCGGGTCCCTGGATTCCCACCGCGAAGGGCTGGCCTACACTCTGCTGGCGCGACGCAACGACTTTCGCTTCGTGCTGGGGGAATTGGGCGGGCTGGATCTGCAGGCGCGCGAGGTTCGCCTGTCGCCCGTCGTCAGCGAGGACGGCGAGGCGCTCCTCGGCGAGCGCGCCATCCCCTATGCCCGGCTGGTCCTGGCCCTGGGCGCGGGCGTCGATCTGTTCGGCACGCCCGGCGCGGCGGAGCACGCCCATCAGCTGGAAGACGTCGCGGAGGCCGAGGCCTTTCAGCGTCGCCTGACCCTGGCGCTCCTGGCGACGGCGGGCTCGGACGAGCCCCGGCTCTCGGTCGCCATTGTCGGCGGCGGAGCCACCGGCGTCGAACTGGCCGCCGAGCTCATGGAGGGCCATGAGACCCTGACCGGCGGTCTGCCGACTGATCAGCGGTTCCCTTTCGAGGTCACGGTGGTGGAGGCCCAGGACCGGATCCTGTCGCCCTTGCCGGCGGCCCTGGCCGCCAAGGCGCATCACGCGCTGGAGGCGATGGGCGTGAAGATCATGGCCGGAGCCAGGGTCGAAAAGGTCGACGCCGGGGGGCTCGACACCAGCGACAGCCGTGTCGACGCCCATCTGATCGTCTGGGCCGCCGGGGTCGCCCCCGTGGCCATCCAGGGGGAGCTGGGCCTCGAGCTCGATGACAAGGGGCGGATCATCGCGGATGACCGGCTCAGGACCTCGGCGCCCGGGATTTGGGCCCTTGGCGACTGCGCCGCTGTCCCCGGCCTCGACGGCGAACCGCTGCCCGCCCGCGCCCAGGTGGCGAGCCAGCAAGCCGCCTGGCTGGCCCGCGCCTTTCACGACCTGGACCGAGCGCGCGAGCCCGTCCGCCCATTCGTTTTCCGCAATAAGGGCTCTCTCGTGTCCCTGGGCTCGGACGAGGGCGTGGGCTCCGTGATGGGCGGCCTGGGCGGTCCAAGCTTCCGCATCGAAGGCCTGTTGGCGCGTTGGGCCTATATGGGCCTGCACCTCAACCACCATCGCGCCATCCTGGGCGTCCGGCGAACGGCGTTGCTGGCCCTGTCGCGCCTGCTTCATCGCCGCGTCGCCGGGCGGCTGAAGCTGCACTGAACGCCATCTCGTTCGTCATCCGGACCGCTGCGGCGCGAGCCGGGGCCCGCGGGGGCGTGGGCCGGTCTCGCAAGATCGCCAACGCGACTGGTCGAGTCGTCAGTCCTTGATCTCGGCCGTGCAGGGCCGGTCGTCGGGCCCCGCCTCGCCCCGGCAGCGACGGATGTCGATCAGCGCGTCGTCGCTCTCGATCAGGCGGTTGCGGCCGTCCTCGGCGCGAACCAGGGTGAAGGCGTCGTACAGCCGGCCCGTCGCCGTGAAGGCGCGGAAGTCGATGCGGTCGTCGCCCACGTCCACCAGCTGATAAAGCTGGGTGTTGTCGGCATAACGCACCGGCAAGGTCTCGGCCCGGTCGTTCAGGCCGTACATCTTGTAGCCCGTCACCGAGACCACATAGACCGGCCCCTGAGGCTCGTCCGCCGCTCTGGCCCGGCGAGAGGCCTCGGCGCCGTCGGGGTGCGACACCCGCCCATAACAGTGGTCGTGGCCCTGCAGCACCAGATCGACATGGTGCGCCTCCAGCACCGGCATCCAGGCCGCCTTGATGTCCTCGGTGTCCCGGGGCCGGGCGCAGGTGAACACCGGCTGGTGGAACAGGGCGATGTTCCAGCGCGCCGGGCTCTCGGCCAGGGTGCGGTCCAGCCAGGCGGCCTGGCTTTCCATCGCGCCTAGGTCGCGTCCGGCCGTGCCGTCCAGCACGATGAAACGAACGCCCTGATAGTCGACGAAATAGCTGGTGTCTGCGGCCGCCTCAGCCCCGTTGTCCGGCAGGGCGAACTGCAGCGGCCAGTGCGGGCTCAGCAGGCGCGATTCCTCGCCATTGGGCCGGATGTCATCGACGTATTCGTGGTTCCCGGCCGCCGGGATCTGGGGGATCATGGCGAAGGCGCGGCCGCCCGCCTCGGTCCATTCGCCCCATTCGTCGTCGTGCACCTTGACCTCGCGCAGCGCCACCAGGTCGCCGGCGTGCAGCACCACGGCCGGCTGGCCCGCATGCGCCAAGGCCGAGCGGATCACCCGCGAGCCGATATCGAGAATCTCGTTCTGGGTGTCGCCCAGATAGACGAAGCGGAACGGCCGGGCCTCGGCCGCCGCCGTCCTGAACGGCAGCCACTCGCTCCAGCCATCGGCCGAACGCACCCGATAGACATAGCGGGTGTCGGGCTCCAGGCCGTCGAACCGCACCTGGTGATAGTGGGCCTCGCCGTTCTCATTGGCGATGGGGGCCGTCTCGCCGCGCACCGTGGTCGCGGCGTGGCCCAGCAGGGGGCCGTCGATCTCCACGGCGATCTCGGCCTCGGCCGTGGTCTGGCGGGTGTCGGTGCGCCACGCCGCCGCCGCGCCGCGCGCCGCATCCGCCGCCGGCGTCAGCACGATCCGGTCGGGCCAGCCCTTGGCCGCCCACCGGCCGCTCGGCGCATGGGCCGGCGTCTCGGGATCGTCGTCCTCGGCCAGGATCTGGGCCGCTGCCGGCGCCGCCGACAGGGCCAGGGCCGAAGCCGCCAGAAGCAGGATGGATCGCATGTGATTCGCCCCTCGAAGCTATGCCGCCGTCCTAGAGGCGCCCGGTCACGGTTGGGCGTCGCTTCGGTGACCGATTTGCGACACGCGCACGGCGTCACTCCTTGCATCGGAAGTCGCGTCAGCGACTGTCCGCGACACAGTCGGACGCAGGCTCAGCCTCGACCCTCGTCCCGGCTCGCCGCTGGCGCGCCGTCGGGATGACAAACGGATTCGCGGAGCCTAAACCTCAAGCGTCTCCTGAAACCGCACCGGCCGCCCGTGCGCCTGGCCAATCAGGTCTCCGTCCTTCATCACCACCCGCCCGCGCGTGATCGTCGCCATGGGCCAGCCGGTCGCCTGAAAGCCGTCGAAGGGGGTCCAGCCGCACCTGCTGGCCATGTCCTCGTGCCGGATGGTGCGCCGGGCCTTGAGGTCCACCAGGGTCAGGTCGGCGTCATAGCCCTCGGCCATCCGGCCCTTGCCGGCGATGCCGAACACCCGCTGGGCCCCCGCCGAGGTCAGGTCGATGAACCGCTCCAACGTCATCCGTCCTTCGGCCACATGGGTCAGCATGACCGGGACCAGGGTCTGCACCCCAGGCATGCCCGAAGGCGAGGCGGGATAGGGCCTGGCCTTCTCTTCTTTCGTATGCGGCGCATGGTCCGAGCCCAGCACATCGACCACCCCCTGCACAACGCCGTCCCACAGGCCCGCGATGTGGGCCGCATTCCGGATCGGCGGGTTCATTTGGGCGTAGGCGCCGAGCCTCGGATAAGCCTCGTCGCCGTCCAGGGTCAGGTGCTGGGGCGTGACCTCCACCGTCGCCACGTCCTTGTGATTCGCCAGGTAGGTGATCTCCTCGGCGGTCGAGACGTGCAGCACATGGATCCGCGCCCCGGTCTCGCGCGCCAGCCTGACCAGC
>CAZITK010000178.1:0-3812 GCA_964542145.1 uncultured Brevundimonas sp. | reverse complement strand
TCGAACCCCTGACCTCGTCATTGCGAACGACGCGCTCTACCAACTGAGCTACGGCCCCGTTTCCGGGCTCCAGGCGAGGGCGCGACATAGAGGGGCGGTGTGAGAGGTGTCAATAGACAGCGCGCCCGGTTCACGGACGATGTTGGCGAAGCATCGCGGGCGGGCTAGGAAGCCGCGTCGGCCCGCGCCGGCGAACCTTTCGGAGAGCGCATTCGGGCATGACCGGCTTCATCTGCTACATCATCAGTTCGCTGATCACCTTGCTGGTCATCGCCATCATCGCCCAGGCGATCCTCAGCTGGCTCTACGCCTTCAACGTCGTCAATCCGTACAACCGCATCGTCGGCCAGATCGCCTCCTTCCTGGACGCCGTCACCGGCTGGCTGTTGCAACCGGTGCAGCGAGTGATCCCGCCTCTGGGGGGCCTCGACATCACCCCGATCATCGTCCTGCTGGTGCTGCGCGGGGTGCAGATCTACCTGCTGCCTCGTTTCTGCGCCTTCCTTTATCAGCTGATCGGCGCCTGATCGCTTGGATCTCGCCTAGCGGACGGCCATCGCTCGGATCGTCGGGCTGTCGTCCAAGGCGTTCAGCTTGGTCGGCGGGGCCTGGAGCCGAAGGTGGGCGAACATGGTGCGCGCGCCGGCCAGGTCGGTCTCGGCCAAGGGCCTGAGGGGGCCGTCCCCGTCCCGCGTGCCGGGCAGGATGGTCAGGCTGACAGAGTCCATCACATTGCCGCCGACCAGGTGGAACAGGCCCGCCGCCTCGTCGACCCGGACCACGATGTCGCAATGGGTCGGCGCGAACTCGCCGATGTCCTCGCGCCTCTCCGCCAGGGAACGATAGCCAGCCGAGCCTCGCGCATTGCATAGCAGGTCCCCCGGCTGGACCGGCCGCTCCCCCGCGTCGAAGGCCTGATAGGCCGCGCCCGGCGCTTGGCCGTCGCGGGCGCGGATCGCCTGGTCGATATAGACGCGGTGCGAGATGTCGCGGGCGAATTGGCTCATCTCGCCCAGGCCCGCCTCGCACATCACCCAGCTGATGAAGGCGGCCGACCAGGGCTGGCCCCAGTCGATGGGGACGCGGGTCTCATTCCAGAGACGGTTCTGACGCCGCAGAATGTCCGGGCCGTCGGGCGTGGCGCTCCAGTAGCCGGCTAGGTCGGCGCGCGCCCGCTCCTCGCGCTCCTGAACGCCCCGGCGGACGATGTGACGGGCCTGTCTCGGCTGGTCTCGGCGCGGATTGAGGCTGTGGGGCACGGCGCCGTCCGGCAGCAGGCCGGCCTCCACCGGGCGGGCGTCGATGATCTGGAAGCCGAAAGCGGCCCACTCCTGCACCGCCACGTCCACGATCCGCCGCCGCGCCCACTCGGTCGGCCCTACCCGGCACTGCGACTGCGTCACCCGCATCTCGCCGCGTCCGCCCGCTACCCGCTCATGCGGCGGGATGACGTCGAAGGCGTCGCGGGGCAGGCGGTCCTGTGATTGCGCGTGACCCGGCGCGGCGAGGGCGAGGGCCAGGAGGCCGGGCAGGATGCGTCTCAAACCGCCGCCTCGACATCCGTTTGCGCGAAGTCCTCGCCCTTATAAAGCAGCGGCTCTGCCGTTTCCTTGGCCAAGGCATAGGCGAAACAGTCGCCGAAGTTCAGACGGGCGGGGTGGCGGCCCTTGCCGAATTTTGCATAGGCGGCGCGGGCGGCTCGCGCCCGGTCGGCATCGACGGCCACTACCTCGATCCCCAGAGTCTCGACCCAGCGATCGAGCCGGGCCGAGGCCTCCTCGACGCCCGCACCGTCCACAACGATGCCGAGCTCAAACAGTGTCACCGCGGACATCCGCAAATTCCCATGGCGCAAAGCCTCGAGGAAGCGATCGCGCTCGGGTTCATGCCGCATGATGGCGATCAGCGCCGATGTGTCGACGATCACGGCCTGGTCTCGCCTTCGTCGTCTTCGTAGAGAAAGGCCGTGGGATCCGCCTCGGAAAAGAAGGATGGCGGCATGGCGCGCGCGATCTCATCCAGAGGACCGGCGATATCGTCGGCCGAGAGGACGAGCCGAGGTTTGCGTCGTCGCGCCAGCCGCTCCTCCAGGGAATGGATCACGGCGTCGGTCAGGGTCTCGCCATGGGCGGCGGCGACCTTGACGGCCAGTTCGTGGGCGCGCGGGTTCTTGATGTTGAGCATGGTAGAAAGCTTTCTACCATGCCGCCCGATCCCCTCAAAGCGGCGCGCAGGCCCGCTCCAGCCACGCCCGGACCTCGCCCTCGACCAGCGGCCCGATCTTGGCCCAGGTCTCGGCGTGATAGGCGTCGACATAGGCGCGCTCGGCCGGGGTCAGCAGATCGACCTGGATCAGATTGCGGTCGATGGGCGCGAAGGTCAGCTGTTCGAAGCCGTGCATCGGCCGCTCGCCGCCCTCGGGCGTGACGGCGGGCGTCACCACCTGGAGGGTCTCGATGCGGATGCCCCAGTGGCCGGGCTTGTAGTAGCCGGGCTCGTTGGACAGGATCATGCCTTCCAGCAGCGGTTGGGTGTTCACCGCCTTGGCGATCCGCTGCGGCCCCTCGTGGACGCCCAGATAGCTGCCGACACCGTGACCCGTCCCGTGGTCGTAGTCCAGCCCCGCCTCCCACATCGGCCGGCGCGCCAGGGCGTCCAGTTGGTGCCCCGTCGTTCCGGCGGGGAAGCGCACCACGGCCATGGCGATATGGCCCTTCAGCACCCGAGTGAAACGGTCCTTCTGCTCGGCCGTGGGTTCGCCCACCGCCATGGTGCGGGTCACGTCGGTGGTGCCGTCCAGATACTGACCGCCGCCATCGACCAACAGCAGTGAACCCGTCTCGATCCGCCGGATGGTTTCGGTGGTGGGCTTGTAGTGGGGCAGGGCCCCGTTCGGCCCGGCGCCGGCGATGGTGTCGAAGCTGAGGTCCTTCAACGCCCCCGTGGCCTCGCGGCAGGCCTCCAGCTTCTCGACGATCTCGCGCTCGTCGGGCAGGGTTTCCTGCGCCTCGGTCGCCACCCAGTGCAGGAAGGTCGCAAAGGCCGCGCCGTCGCGCAGATGGGCCTGGCGCGATCCCTCGATCTCGACCGCGTTCTTAGTCGCGCGGGGCAGGGCGCAGGGATCCATGCCGCGCACGATCCGGGCGCCCGCCTGGTCCAGTCGGTCGAGATACCAGGCCGAGGACTGGGCCGGATCGATCATCACCGCCTGGCCCGACAGCGCGTCGAGCGCGCCCGGCAGGGCGTCGGCCGGCTGCAGCGACACCTCGTCGCCCAGCCAGGACGCCAGGCCGTCTGTGACCTTGCGCGGATCCAGGAACAGGCGCGCCTTGCCGTCGGCGTCGAGGATGGCCTGGCCGATCGGCAGGGGGCTGCGGATCACGTCGCCGCCGCGGATGTTGAACAGCCACGCGATTGAGCTCGGCGCGGTCAGCACAGCCGCCTCCGCCCCGGCTTCTGCCACCGCCCTGCCGATGCGGGCGCGCTTGTAGGCCGCGCTCTCGCCGGCATAGCGCTCCTCATGCGGGACCACGGGGGCGGAGGGTTGCTCCGGCCGGCCTTCCCAGGCCAGGTCGATGGGATTGTCCGCGACGGCCTTCAGCGTCACCCCCGCCCGGTCGGCGGCGCGACGCAGACCGGCCAGGGCGTCGGGGCTGTGCAGGCGTGGGTCGTAGCCAACGACCGAGCCCGTCGGCTGGTCGCCCACCCAATCGGCCATGCTCTCAGCGGTCAGCTCGCGATAGGCGAACAGGGCCTTGTCGGTCTGGGCCGCAACCTGGGTGGTGTAGCGGCCGTCCACGAAGATCGTCGCC
>CAZITK010000177.1:0-3826 GCA_964542145.1 uncultured Brevundimonas sp. | reverse complement strand
TGGCCTATGTCGGCGTCACCCGGGCCAAGCGCGACGCCCGCATCTCCTTCGCCGCCAACCGTCAGGTCTACGGCCGCTGGACCACCCAGCTGCCCAGCCGCTTCGTCGACGAACTGCCGATCGACCACGTCGAAGCCGAAAGCGAGACGGGCTATTACGGCGCCTCGACCGGCATGAAGGAAGCCAAAAGCCGATGGGACGACACGCCGACCTTCGGCGCTGGCTATTCCTCGCCTGGATGGAGGCGCGCCCAATCGTTCACGGCGGGCAAGGTCCCGGCCGGCCGCGCGGCGCGAAACACCCTGATCGAGGGCGACGGCCGCCTCATCGCCTCGGCCGACCCGAAGTCCGGCGGAAACTGGTCGCGCGGCGAACGCGTCTTCCACCAGAAATTCGGCTATGGCGCCATCCGCCAGATCGAGGGCAACAAGCTGTTGGTCGCGTTCGAGAAGGCGGGGGAGAAGCGGGTGATCGATACGTTCGTGGAGAAGGCGTGATCAGGCCAACGCCCCAACGAGTCCAGGACGTTTTGCGCAGATAGACCACGGCCTTGCGCCTGAGCCCTTCGATCTCCGGCGGCTGTCCGGTCCAGCTTGAGTGGTTGTTCTCCCTGATCCGTCACCCCCGGGCTTGTCCCGGGGGCCCATAAGCTCAGGACTTGAAGCCTGTTGGCCGCCGTCTCCCGCCTGCGGGTATAGACCCGGGGACCAGCCCGGGGGGTGACGATGAAAATGGCGTCCCCTCCCGCAGGGGCTGAAAGCAGGCCCCGCCTCGAACGCGATGTGGTAACCCTCCGTCGGATACTCCACGCCAGCCGGGATCGCTGAACGCATCCGGCCCGGGGCTTGCTTGATCGGCGGCGAGGAGACGCGGGTGACACACGTGGCGGCAGCGCAGGAGACCGAACCGCTTCCCACATGGTGGGAGCGGGCAGCGACGATTTTTATCCTGTTCATGCTATCGGGCGCCCTGATCGGCCCGCTGTTCGCGCCCGATCCGCCGGACGAGACGCCGGCGCTCAGGCTGTTCTGGCTGCCGGTCTATGGTATGACGGCGGCCCTGTTGCTGTGGCGCATCCGCCGGCTGCCGCGCGCCTGGCCCGCGCTTTTGGCCATCGGCGCCATGATCCTGATCGCCTTCGCCTCGAAATGGTGGTCGATCGATCCCGTCGTGACCCAGCGTCGGGCAATCGCCATGGCCTTGTCCTCCGGCTTCGCCGTCTATCTGGCTATCGGCTTTCCGGGGCGGCGATTGCCGGGCGTGCTGATGGACGCCAGTCTGTTGATGGCCGTGGCCAGCCTGATCGCCGTCTTCGCCTATCCCACCATGGGGCTGCACCACGGCGTCAACGACGGCATGTGGCGCGGCGTCTGGTACGAGAAGAACCAGATGGGCCTGGTCATGGTCTCGGGCGCGATCGCTGCGGCGGCGGTGCTGGCCAGCTGGCCGGAGCGGCGGCGGCGCGCCTGGGTGACGCTGGCGCTCTGCACCCTCCTGGTGGTGGCCACCCAGTCCAAGACCTCCCTGCTCTGCCTTGCCGCCGGGCTGGGGATCGTCGGCGGCGTCTGGCTGATGACCAAGGGCGGCGCTGCGGTGGGGGTGGCCGCCGTCTGGGCGGCGGTGGTCTCATCGGGTCTCTTGCTAATCATCCTGACCCGGGAGCCCGCAGCCATCCTGACTGCGCTCGGCAAGGATCCCAGCCTGACCGGGCGTACCGACATCTGGGCGGCAGTCATGGCCTATGTCTCCGAGCGGCCCTGGACCGGCTATGGCTACAGCGCCTTCTGGGAGGTGGATTCCGCGCCCGCCGACTTCATTCGGCTCCAGACCGGGTGGCCTGTGCCGTCGGCGCACAACGGCTGGTTGGACTTGCTGGTCCAGATCGGCTGGCCGGCGACGCTCTTCGTCGGGCTGATCGTGGCCGCGGTGACGATCAGCGCGGTCATTGGCCTGTTCGGCCGGGGTCGGCGGGAGGGTGCCTATGGTCTGGCCATCCTGGCGGTCTTCATCATTCTCAGCCTGTCCGAGAGCGTGGTGATGCGCCACCAGAGCCTGCCCTGGAGCCTGTTCCTGGTGGTCATGACCCGCGCCTGGCTGGTCGGCCGCGAGCCCGTGGCCAAAGAGACGATCAACCGGCGCAGGGTGCGCGAGACGCTACGACGGCCGGTGGCGGCCTAGGTCATACGTCCCGCGACCTTTTCTCGCTTGTCATCCCGGACACCGCGAAGCGGTGAGCCGGACCAGATCGAAACCCGTCAAGCCTTGTCCCGTACAGCCGCTGACGCGACTTCCGGAATGACAAGCTAAAGCGATTGAAACGCGACGAGGCTTGCCGCTAGGTGATGCGACGCCTAGCAAGCCGGTCCGCGAATCGCCGCAGACTGATCCGATGCCCGCCTCTTCGCCCAGCCTTTTCGATCTCGACCCGCCGGAGCCGGAGAAACCGGCCGCACCGGCGCCGAAGCCCGTGTCCGTCGCACCGCCCGCCGCCAGGCCCCAGGCCCTGGCGACGCCCCCGGCCCCACCACCCGCCACACCGGGCGACTATTCCGCCTCCTCGATCGAGGTGCTGGAGGGGCTGGAGCCCGTCCGCAAACGCCCCGGCATGTACATCGGCGGCACCGACGAGCGGGCCCTGCACCACCTGTTCGCCGAGGTTCTCGACAACGCCATGGACGAGGCGGTGGCCCGCCACGCCAAGCGCATTGAGGTCGAGCTGGACGCCGAGGGTTTCCTGTCGGTCCGCGACGACGGGCGCGGCATTCCTGTCGATCCGCACCCCAAACACCCCGGCAAGTCGGCGCTGGAGGTGGTGATGACCGTACTCCACTCGGGCGGCAAGTTCTCGGGCAAGGCCTATGAAACCTCGGGCGGACTGCACGGGGTGGGCGTGTCGGTGGTGAACGCCCTGTCCGAGCGGCTGGACGTCACCGTCTGGCGCGACGGCCATGAGTGGCGGCAGTCTTTCAGCCGGGGTCGTGCCCTGGCGCCGGTCGAACAGCTCGGCCCCAGCCGCAAGCGTGGCACCCTGATCCGTTTCCGGCCCGACGAGGAGATCTTCGGCGTCGGGGCGGCCTTCAAACCGGCGCGGCTGTACCGTATGGCCCGGTCCAAGGCCTATCTGTTCCGGGGCGTCGAAATCCGCTGGAAATGCGCCGCCGAACGGATCACCGACCACACGCCCGAGGATGCCGTGCTGCACTTCCCAGGGGGCCTGGCCGACGCGCTGGTCGAGCGGATCGGCGAGATCGACACCGTCACTCCCGCCTTCGCCGGTCGGGTCGAGCGCCAGGGCGAATCCGGCGCGGTGGAATGGGCCGTCACCTGGTCGCCGATCGGCTTCGGAGAAGCCGACGGCTTCGTCAGCTCCTATTGCAACACCGTGTCCACGCCCGACGGCGGAACGCATGAGGCCGGATTTCGCGCCGCCTTGGTCAAGGGACTGAAGGCCTATGGCGAGCTGTCAGGCGACAAGCGCGCGGCCATCATCACCGCTGAGGACGTCATCGCCAACGCCGGCGCCCTAATCTCGGTGTTCATCCGCAACCCGGAGTTCCAGGGCCAGACCAAGGACCGGCTGTCGTCGCCGGAGGCGGCGCGCCTGGTCGAGCAGCTGGTGCGTGACCCGCTGGACCACTGGCTGACCGAGAGTCCGAAACAGGCTTCGACCCTTCTGGGCTTTGTCATCGACCGGGCCGAGGACCGGCTGAAGCGCAGGAAGGACAAGGAGGTCCAGCGGGCCGCCGCCACCCGGAAACTGCGCCTGCCCGGCAAACTCAGCGATTGCACCCGTCAGGCTGCGGAGGGCACCGAGCTGTTCATCGTC
>CAZITK010000176.1:0-3889 GCA_964542145.1 uncultured Brevundimonas sp. | reverse complement strand
CCCGCCCTAGTCTATGTGGCGCAGCAGGGAGGCGACCACTTTCAGGAAGGGCTCGCAGCCGATCATCTCCGCCTCGGGGTGACGCGCCGCCTGGCCCGCGAGGTGCTCGCCGCCGCCGAAACCGATCTCCAGCCAGGCCTCCGTCGCGCCGGGCATGAGGACCAGAGGGTCGATCGGCCCCGCCGCCGGGTCGGGCGTGGCGATCGCGGGCAACAGGCTGTCGAACAGCGCCGCCTGGCGCGGTTTCAGCGTCCGTGATCTGATGCGGCCGAATGAGCGCACCGGCCCCCAGGTGGGGGAGGGCGGGTCGGCGTCGGGAGCGTCGGGCGAGCGGGCCATGCCGGGCCTGTAGGCTCCGTCGTGCGCGGCGCCAACCCGCACGGGTTCGTCGTGCGACCGGTGAAACCCGTTCCGCCGAGCGGCGTTGCGTGATGCGGAGCCGTCTTTTTGGCGGCGTCCAACGGACCGTCAGGGGCGGACGCGAATGATCCTGTCGATATTCATGGCCTTGGCGGCGCCCTTCGACCCTGCGGGGCCCGACGCCTGGACGTGGAGCCTCTACGCTGACGGTGACCCGGTGGTCTTGGCTGAGGAAGTCCCCGACACCCCTCGTCTGCGCACCACCCTGGAATGCGCCCGCGGCTCGGGCGTGGTGGAGATCAGCCTGCACGACCCGGCCCGTCCGGCCGCCGAGGGAGATTCTGGCGCGCCCGGATTCGTCACCGTCAGCGCCGGCGGCGCGGCAGCCACCAGCGAACTCGCCACGTGGCGTCAGCGCCAGTCCTTCACGCTGCGCACCGACCACCCGGTCTTCGCCCGCTTCCTCGGCGAGGGCAGGTTGTCCATCCAAGGCTTGGGCCGCGAGCGGCGTATCGACGCCGGAGCCGAGGGCATGCCCGAACTGCGCCAGTTCGTGACCCTGTGCGGATGAGGCGTTCAGCCCTGACCGGCCTCGGCGCCGCCGCCGCCCTGATCGCCGCTTGCGCCAGCTCCGCCGTCGACACCGGCGAGCTCGCTCCGGTCGTGCAGTCTGCGGCCGAAGCCGGCGCTCCGGCCCCCATGCCCGGCCTGGACTGGACCTATATGGTCGACGACGACGAAGCCAAGCTGGCCTACGGCGCGCCCAACACCGACGACCTGCGTCTGGGCCTGGAATGTGTGCGGGGGTCTGGCCAGGTCACGATCACGCGCAACGCCCTGGCCGGCGAGCCCGCCCGCTTTCAACTGGAATCCGGCGGCGAGACGGAGACCGTCGCCGCCGTCGCCGAGGAGACGCCTGTCGAAGGCCAGTTCCTGATGGCCGAGCTGGACGTCAAGCACCCGGTCTTTCAGCGCTTCCGCCAGACCGGCTGGATCGCCCAATGGCTGGGCGACCGTCGCCAGATGATGACTCCGCAACCGGCCTCGCGGCCCAAGATCGAGGCCTTCTTCGCCCACTGCGGCTGAGCGCCTTCATCGCCTCTTAACCGCGATGATTCACCACTCGGCCTCAAGCTTTGCGTGGGGCCGTTTCGTTCATGTCCGACCTGGAAACCGACATCGTCCTGCGTGGCGATTGCATCGAGACGCTCAGGAATCTGCCGGACCGCTCGGTCGATCTGATCTTCGCCGACCCGCCCTATAATCTTCAGCTGGGCGGCGACTTGACCCGTCCGGATAATTCCAAGGTCGACGCCGTTGATGACGACTGGGACAAGTTCGCCTCCTTCGCCGACTATGACGCCTTCACGCGGGCTTGGCTGACGGAGTGCCGGCGGGTGCTCAAGGACGAGGGCTCAATCTGGGTGATCGGCAGCTATCACAACGTCTTCAGGCTGGGCGTGGCGGTTCAGGACCTGGGCTTCTGGGTGCTCAACGATATCATCTGGCGCAAGTCCAACCCGATGCCAAACTTCAAGGGCACGCGCTTCACCAATGCCCACGAGACGCTGATCTGGGCCGCCAAGAGTCGCGGGCAGAAGCGCTACACTTTCAACTATGATGCGCTGAAGGCGTTCAACGAAGACGTTCAGATGCGCTCGGACTGGATCCTGGCCCTGTGCACTGGAGACGAGCGGCTGAAGGACGCCGACGGCCGGAAAGCCCATCCGACCCAGAAGCCCGAAGGCCTGCTGCACCGGGTGCTTCTGGCCGCCAGCCGGCCGGGCGACGTGGTGCTGGACCCCTTCTTCGGCACCGGCACCACGGGCGCCGCCGCACGCCGCCTGGGCCGCAAATTCATCGGCATTGAGCGCGACGAGACCTATGCCGACCTGGCCGAGAAACGTATCGCCGCCGTCATCCCGGCCTCGCCCGACGATCTCAAGGTCATGGGCTCCAAGAAGTTGGAGCCCAAGGTGCCGTTCGGCGCCCTGGTCGAGGCGGGGCTGCTGCGCCCCGGCGACCGGCTCTATTGCCCCAAGGGCGAGCGCAAGGCGCAGGTCAGGGCCGACGGCTCGCTGATCTCGGGCGATCTGACCGGCTCGATCCACAAGTTGGGCGCCCTGCTCGAGAACGCGCCGGCCTGTAACGGCTGGACCTACTGGCGCTTCAAGTCCGACACCGGCCTGCGCTCGATCGACGCGCTCAGGGCCGAGGTGCGGGCAGGAATGCAGTAGGGATTAGGGCTTACGGGGTAGGGAGTAGCGGGCGTTCTCGGCCGCCGCCTGCGACCGCAACGCCTCGGCCTCACTCTACTCCCTGCCGCCTACTCCCTTTCCGGAAGCATCCCTTCTTCCCCATGCCGCGTTATGGTGCCGCTTCCAGGGAGTAACGACATGCGGTGGCGGGGCGGACGGCGCAGCGGCGGGATCGAAGACCGGCGCGGCATGGGCGGCGGGGCGGTCGCGGGCGGCGGCATCGGCGTCGCGGTGCTTGCCCTGATCGGCTATTTCGTCTTCGGCATCGATCCGCAGACCACCACCCAGGTCGCCTCGGGTCTTGGCGCCGGCGGCGCGCCCCAGCAGGGTGTGGTCGGCAGCCCCGAAGACGAGGCTGGCCTGTTCGTGGACATTGTGGGGACCAATGTCTCGGACGTTTGGAGCCAGGTTCTGCCCGGCTACCGAGCGCCCAACATCGTGCTTTACGAGCAAGGCACCAACACCCATTGCGGCTATGGCCAGGCGACCATGGGGCCGTTCTACTGCCCGGCCGACCAGACCGTCTATCTGGATCTCAGCTTCTGGCGCCAGCTGCAGCAGCTAGGCGGCGGCGGCGAGTTCGCCCAGGCCTATGTCATCGCCCACGAGATCGGCCACCACGTCCAGACCCTCTCGGGCGCCACGGCGCGTGTGCGCCAGGCCCAGCAGAACGCCGCATCGCGCGGCCAGGCCAACGCCGCCTCGGTGTCCCTGGAGCTGCAGGCCGACTGCTACGCCGGAGTCTGGGCCGCCCATGCCGCGCGGGTGTCGGAAGGCCAGGTGGCTCCGGGACCGGGCGATCTCGAGCAGGGCATGCGTACGGCGGCGGCCATCGGCGACGACTCTCTGTCCGGCGGCCGCGCCAGCCCCGAGACCTTCACCCACGGCTCCTCGGCCCAGAGGGTCGAATGGCTGAGGCGCGGCTATCAGTCCGGCGATCCGGCTGCCTGCGGGACCGGCGCCTGACGATCAGCCGCCGAAGGCGGCCTTGAGCCGATCGAACTGGGATAACACCGAATTGGCGGGAGCGTCCGTTGCTTCGTCGACGAACATGCGCCGGTCCAGGTGGACGATCCTGTCATGCAGCTTCTCGGCTCGGACCAGATATTCGATCAGGGCGATGGGCAGGTCCGGCGCGGTCGGCACGGTCTGGGTCGGGCGCGGAGCCAGGCGATAGCGTGGGGCGCAGGCGGCGGCCGGCTCCATGTCGCCTTCGCGCACGGCGCGCTGGACCAGAAGCCAGCTGGCGATCTGCATCAGCCGGGTGGTCA
>CAZITK010000175.1:0-3912 GCA_964542145.1 uncultured Brevundimonas sp. | reverse complement strand
CGATGGGGCGATGGCCGGCCTGCTGCAGCCGGCGCAGCATCATGATCTGGATCAGGCTGCCGACATGCAGGCTTGGAGCCGTGGCGTCGAAACCGATGTAGCCGGTGACCACGCCCGCGCCGGCCGCCGCGTCCAGCTCGGCGGGGTGGGTGATCTGATGGATATAGCCACGCGCCTGAAGCGTCTTCAGGAAGTCGGACTTGAAGGCGGGCTGGTCGGTCATCGGATCGGCGTGGCTTGGCGGAGAGGGGAGGGCGCGTGTAGCACGGGCTCATCCATGCGGCGAAGGGGGCTGACGCATTGACCGACACGAAGCGCGACGGACTGGTCATCGCGGGGGCGTTGCTCTACGCCGTCCTGTTGTGGCGCGTGGCCATCGAGGCGTCGGCCCTGTGGGAGACCGGCCTTCGTTCCGGCCAGCTGATCTTCGCCCTGATCGTGTCGGGCGGGGTGATCGCCGCGCTCCTGGCCCTGTGGCGCTGCGACCGCACGGTCGCAGTCGATCTGGCCCTGACCGGGAATCGCCCCGTCCGAGCCTTCCTGACCGGCCTGATCGCCTATGCCGTCCCGGCCGCCCTGGCCCTGGGCGGCTGTCTCGTCGCCGGCGTCATCGAGGTTCGGGTCGTGGCCGATCCCATGACCGTCCTGACCGGCCTGGCGATGCTTGCCGGCCTCGTCTTCCTGGCCGAGGCCCTGCCGGAGGAACTGGTGCTGCGCGGGCTGATCCAGGGCCGGCTTGGCCGGATGACGGGGCCGTGGCCGGCGATCCTGATCCAGGCCGCCCTGTTCATGCTGTTCGCCCTGGCCATCGGCGCGGTCGAGGGCGCGATGGACGCCTCCTTCATCGCCACCTTCGGCGTGGTGCTGGGCATTCTCAGGGTCGTGACGGGCGGCCTGTGGGCGCCGATCGGCTTCCACCTGCTGTTCATGACCACGCAACAGGCCTTCGGCGCCGGCTGGGGCATTCTGGAGAGCAGCGACCCGCAGCTGCTACAGACCCTGATCCTGGCCATCATTCCCTTTAGCGCGGTCATCGCCGTCTGCTTCTCACGGGTCGGCAGGCGCGCATGATCGAAGCACGGCTCACGGCCCACCCGTCGTCGCCTGCGGGCGACCTCGAGGTCGCCGTCATGACCGAACGGCGGGGCGCGCGCCTGTGGCTGAGATTCATCGTCGAGGGCGACGTCGATGCGATCTCCTGGCCACGCCTGACCGAGCCGCAGCGGGCCGACCGCCTGTGGGAACACACCTGTTTCGAGGCGTTCGTTCTGACCGAAGCCGGCTATCGCGAGTTCAACCTGTCGCCCTCGGGCCAATGGGCCGCATATCGCTTCGCCGCCTATCGCCAGGGCACGGCCCAGGCCGCCGAGACCGCCACGGTCGACGGCCTGGACGCCGCCGCCGACATGGTGGCGCTGGAGGGCTGGATCGATCTTCCCCCCGGCGCCGGCCGCCTGGGCCTGTCGGCGGTGATCGAACGGGAGGACGGGTCGAAATCGTATTGGGCCCTGGCGCATCCGTCGGATAAGCCGGACTTCCACCACCCCGACTCCTTCGTCCTCGACCTGCCCCCGGAGCCCGCATGAAGTTCGGCATCGACCGCTTGCTGACCGAGCCCGCACTGCGCCGCGCGCTGGAGGGACGGCGGGTGGCCCTGCTCGGCCATCCGGCCTCGGTGACCGCCGATCTGACCCATTCTCTGGATGCGCTCGCCGCCTGTCCGGGGATCACGCTCAGCGCCGCCTTCGGACCGCAGCACGGCATGAAAGGCGACCTTCAGGACAATATGATGGAGAGCCCGGACGAGACCGACGCCGTCCACGGCATTCCCGTCTTCAGCCTGTATGGTGAGGTGCGGCGGCCGCGTGACGCTTGGATGGACACCTTCGACGTCCTGTTGGTCGACCTGCAGGATGTCGGCTGTCGCATCTACACCTTCGTGACGACCCTGCTCTACGTGCTGGAGGCGGCCGCCGAACACGGCAGGGAAGTCTGGGTTCTGGACCGCCCCAACCCCGCCGGGCGCCCGATCGAGGGGCTGACCCTGCTGCCGGGTCAGGAGAGCTTCGTGGGGGCCGGTCCCATGCCCATGCGCCACGGCCTGACCCTGGGCGAGATGGGGCAGTGGTTCATCCATCATTTCAACCTCGACCTCGACTATCGCGTCATCACGATGGACGGCTGGCGACCGGACGAGGCTCCGGGGTTCGGCTGGCCGCTGCTGGAGCGGCCGTGGATCAACCCCAGCCCCAATGCGCCGAACCTCAGCATGGCCCGCGCCTACGCCGGCACGGTGATGCTGGAGGGCACGACCCTATCCGAAGGGCGCGGCACCACCCGGCCGCTGGAGCTGTTCGGCGCCCCGGATATCGACGCCCGCGCCGTGATCGCCGAGATGCGCAGCTTGGCGCCGCAATGGCTGGAGGGCTGCGTCCTGCGCGAACTGTGGTTCCAGCCCACTTTCCACAAGCACGTCGGCCAGCTGTGTCACGGCGTCCAGATCCACTGCGAGGGGCCCGGCTACGACCACGCCGCCTTTCAGCCCTGGCGCGTCCAGGCCCTGGCCTTCAAGGCGATCCGAAGACTCTGGCGCGACTACCCGCTGTGGCGCGACTTCCCGTACGAATATGCCTTCGGCCGCCTGGCTATTGACGTCATCAACGGCGGGCCGGGCGTTCGGGAGTGGGTCGATGACGCCGGTTCGGAGCCCGGCGACCTCGACGCCCCGACCGTCGCGGACGAACGGGCCTGGGCCGGGCAGCGCCAGCCTTATCTTCTCTACTGACCTTCACTTAGGAGCCCCCACATGTTTGACCTTTCCGGCAAGACCGCCCTGGTGACCGGCGCGACCGGCGGCATCGGCGGAGCGGTGGCCCGCGCCCTTCACGCCCAGGGCGCCGCTGTCGTGCTGTCAGGCACCCGCGAGGCGGTGCTGGCCGATCTTGCAGGCGAGCTGGGCGAGCGCGCTTTTTTCGCAGCCGCTAATCTGTCGGACGCCGAATCGGTCGACGGGCTGGTGGCCCGGGCCGAGGAAGCCGCCGGCGCCACCCTGGACATCCTGGTCGCCAACGCCGGCATCACCAGGGACGGCCTGCTGATGCGGATGAAGGATGAGGACTGGGATCAGGTGATCCGCGTCAATCTGGAGAGCTACTTCCGCCTCGCCCGTTCGGCCATGAAAGGGATGATGAAGCGCCGCGCCGGTCGCATCATCGGCGTGACCTCGGTGGTCGGCGTCACGGGCAACCCGGGCCAGACCAACTATTCGGCGTCGAAGGCTGGCATGATCGGCTTTTCCAAGTCCCTGGCGCAGGAGGTCGGGAGCCGGGGCATCACGGTCAACTGCATTGCCCCGGGTTTCATCGCCTCGCCCATGACTGACGCCCTGAACGAGGCCCAGAAGGATGCGATCCTGGGCCGGATTCCCACCGGCCGGCTGGGGACGGGGGACGAGATCGCAGCGGCGGCCGTCTATCTGACGTCCGACGAGGCCGCCTATGTCACCGGCCAGACCCTGCATGTGAACGGCGGCATGGCGATGATCTGAGGCGGCGAGGCCGCCAAGCGCCGTCATCATCAATCCGTGTGACGCCTCTTTTCCCCCGCCACGTCTGTGCTAGAGGGGGCGGAACGCAACCGGGGCTTGGCAAGGCCGTTCTGATTGCGACACTATCGGAAGGCCCCTCGGGCTATCAGAAGGCAGGAAACCAATGTCCGACACGCTCGAACGCGTCCGCAAGATCGTCATCGACCACCTGGACGCCGATCCGGACAAGGTCACGGAAAAGGCCAGCTTCATCGACGACCTGGGCGCCGACTCCCTCGACAACGTCGAGCTGGTCATGGCGTTCGAGGAGGAATTCGACATCGAGATCCCCGATGACGCCGCCGAACACATCCAGACCGTCGGCG
>CAZITK010000174.1:0-3956 GCA_964542145.1 uncultured Brevundimonas sp. | reverse complement strand
ACGCGCTTGTAGAAGCTGCGACGTTCCTCATAGGGGACGCGGATCACCTGGTTCACGGCGGCTGAGCCCACGTTCAGGCCCGAAATCACGGTCGGATAGGGCTGATCAACGGAGAAATAGGCGCCGCCGCCGCCTCCCACGTAGACGGTCGACCCGGATCCGGCGCGGGCATTGACTCCGGCACGGGCGCTGGCGGAGGCGTTCACGTTCACATTGACGTTGACATTGCCGTGGCCCGGCCCGGGTGGCGGGGGCGGCGGCTGACAGCAGCCCGGACCTGGTCCCGGCGGCGGCGGCGGAGGAGGAGGCGGGGGGGGCGGTTTGCAGCAACCGCTCCCGCCGCCGCCGCCACCGTGGGGCGGTCCGCCGACAGCTTGCGCCTGCCCGGCGACGGCCGAGATTGCGATGACGCCGAGCGCGGCCGGCAACAAGGTCTTGATCCTTACCCGCATGGGTCGGCTCCCAAAAGTATCGTCCGACGCCGTCCAGCAAGAACGGGGCCGTCCCAAACCGCACCACATCACGACAGTCTTTCGTTTCCGTTGCGCCGGATTCGCTTTCGGCGCGTACGCGCGACGCCAGGTGCGGCCCATGCCTTGCGGAATTCGCGGGAAAGGAGACCAACATGTCCCATTCCGGCACGCAAAGACTGATTCAGGCTTGGCGCGATCTGCCCGAGGCGCATCGCATCCCCTCGCGCGCGAACCTGGACCCCGGCGCCTTGTCGGATCTGTTGCCGCAGATCTTCATGGCCGAGCAGACCGAGGCCGGGCTGAGGTTCCGTCTGGCCGGGGCCTGGGTGGAACGCCTGCTCGGCGGCGCGCTGCGGGGTCGATCCTGGCTGCCGCTTTGGTCGCGGTCGGGTCGGCTGGCCGCTCACCGCGCCGTCAGCCGCACTTTTCGAGAGGCGCGCCCTATCGTGTTGGCGGCCGAGATGGGCGAAAGCGACGAGCCGATCGAGATCGTGCTGGCCCCCTTGCGCGGACCGTCGGGGGCAGCGGACCGCGTGCTGGGCCTCATCCAGCCGCTCAGCCTCAAGGCCGCCGGGCTCAAGGACGTCGGCGAGCTGAGGCTGATTGATGTCGAGGCGGTCGCCGCGCCCGGCCGGGCGCCTCTCAGCCTCGCTTCGCTGGATGGACGCCTAATCGCCTGACGGTGAGCGGGGTGAGGCCGGATTCTGATCGATTCGCCAGTCTGGGCCGACGATGTCCAGGCCTCGCGCTTCGAGCCGGTCCAGTACGCCGCCCGGTTCCGCCAGCAGGCGCAGGGGCGCAACGGCCAGGGTTGCGCCGGGCTGATCCAGCGCACTTTCGATCGCGACGGCCCAATGAGCCCGCAGCTGTGGCGACACGTCTGGATCGCCGGACGGCCAACACAGCCCCATGGCTTGATCCAGGGGATTGACCATCACCTCCGCTACGCGCCGGCGACGCCAGTCCTCGAGCCGCCGGGAGGCGTTGTCTGGCCCCGCCTCGGCAGCCGTCACCGCCGCTTCGATACAGGCCAGATAGGTCTCGGGCGGGGCCGAAATCAGATTTTGGACTAAACCGTCGCCACGCACCACGCCTACCGGCGCGCCGGGGATACGACCCGAACGCGCCGCGCGGCGCACCACATCGACGGCCCCGCCGCCCCGGGGCTCTCCTCCGGCCCGTTCCATGAGGTCCAGGCCGAGAACCACCAAGCTCTGCCGCCGCCAGCTGTCGTGGCGTACGCCGGTCATGACCGCGTCCAGGCGAGCTTGCAGTTCCGGAGAGAGGTAGTCCGCCGTGGTCCGCCCCTCCGGCAGGAAACCGATCGTGCGGATGCGCCAGATCAGCCGCAGAATGTCCGCCGGCGAGACGCGTCCCTCCGGCGGATAGAGGATGCGATCGGCGCGCTGGGTGGCGTCCTCCAGAGCGTCCGCCCGCCACTCGTAGCCACGCGGAATCCCCGCGATCGCTCCCGCCAGAATCACCGTCGTTTCGCCATCCGACACCTCCCAGATCGGCATGTCCGCGCGTCGGGCGGTGACGATGATCTCTTCAAGCTCGTGAAGGGGCTCTGGTTCGCGAGCCCATGCGACGTCGGACGGTATCAGCAATCCGACGATCAGAAGCGTGGCGATGAGGGGCACGCGCATTCAGCAATCCTCTTTCTGCGGCGCCGACATGTCAGGCGGGGGGGGCTTGGCCCGGAGAAACGGCGCTAACCAAATGCTCAGGGTTGTACCCTACGAGTCAAAACGCCCGGCCGCGAGGCTTCATCCTTGATCCTCACCAATGAGCGACCGCGCGGTTCGTAACCTGGCCCTTCTCCAAGCCTCGGCTTCCACGTCGAGGGTGCTGAACCTGCTGGCGGTGTGGCGTCAGCATGGCCAGACCGAAGGCTGGGCCGAAAGACCGCTGTTCCACGATCCTCTGCTGAACCGCTGCCTGATCATCAAGCATCGGCTCAGGCGCGACGAGATGGACCTGTTCGCTACCCGCCGGCAGGTCGCCACGAAAATCCTTCTGCCGATCGATGCGACGGACCTCCGCCTGGGCGGCCGCTCGGTCTTTGTTGAGCAGTCGCGCTTCTCGGAAACCATGACGGCCGCCTTCGGGGCCAAGGTCATCGAGACCGACATCAAGACCCTGCGCCTTCTGGACCAGTTGCCCTCGCTCGACCCCTTCCTGCTACGCGAGCAGCTCAAGCGCCACGGCGTCGAGCCTGACCGCTGCTATTTCGATCTGACCGAAGCGGATCTGAAGCGGATGTTCGCGTCCGCGCAGGATGAGATCACTCCCCTGGTTACCATGAGCATGGGCTCGGGGGTCGGCGTGGAAGTTCACGCCGCGCGCCTGGTCGGCAAGATTCTATCGAACGCCCAGGGCGAGGAGATGGAACCGCTGCGCCAGACCCTGCGGCTGGCGCCGGCCGAATACGCCGAGGGCGTGTTCTGCTGGAAGGGATTTCTCTATTACAAATGGTCCCTCGCCAGCGTGATGACCGACATCCGCAGGGTGGCCTCGGAAATCGCCACGGTGCGACCTATGGGCCCATTGGACCAGGAAAGCCGGGAATACATCAGCCGCAGTCGCGAGGTTTTGCGCCGCAAGATCCTCCGAACGCGCGATACGGTGCTGGGCACGCTCAAGGTCTATGACGACGCCTACGCCCATCTGACCACCAACGGACGGCCCACGGCGTTTCGGGAATTTCTCCTGGACGCGCCGATGTTGTTCACCCGTCTGGGCGACCAGGTCGGCGCCCTCCAGCATATCGTCAGCTTCTGGAACTTCCGCTTCGGCGGAGGCAAGGCGCCGCCCTCGGTCGAGGAACTGATCGACGTCTTCATGGACTTCGAGACAAGCCTGGCCGAGCGCGAGCAAGAGGCTGAGGCGGCGTAGGGATGGTGAGGCTGTCGTTGGCCCGGGGCCACCGCCGTCTTGCTGGGACTTGATGCAAGCGTCCAGCCGCTTCGACCGCGCCGCCGGCGCGACCGAACCCTCTGGTCAAGCCCCAAGTAAACGCCGAAAGAGACCTTAGTAGCGGTAGTGTTCGGGTTTGAAGGGACCTTCGACCGGCACATTGATGTAGGTGGCCTGATCCGCCTTTAGCGTCGTCAACTTGGCGCCCAGCTTGGCCAGGTGGAGCATGGCGACCTTCTCGTCCAGGTGTTTTGGCAGCACATAGACCTGGTTCTGATACTGGGCCTTGTTGGTCCACAGTTCGATCTGGGCCAGGGTTTGGTTGGTGAAGGACGCCGACATCACAAAGCTGGGGTGCCCCGTGGCGTTGCCGAGGTTCACCAACCGGCCCTTGGACAAGAGGATGATGCGCTTGCCGTCCGGGAATTCGACATGGTCGACCTGTGGCTTAATCTCGTCCCAGATCATGTTCTTCAGGCCCGCGACCTGGATCTCGCTGTCGAAATGGCCGATGTTGCAGACGATGGCGTTGTGCTTCATCTGGCGCATGTGCTCGACGGTGAT
>CAZITK010000173.1:0-3958 GCA_964542145.1 uncultured Brevundimonas sp. | reverse complement strand
GGCTCCACCAGTAGCCGGTGTCGCGGTCCATCTCCTCCTGGGCGATGAACTCGGCGGTGGCCCAGGTGATCAGATCGGCGCCGTCGTCGGTGATCGCCGTCTCCTGACCGGTCGCCAGGTCGATGACCCACAGGTCCTGGTCGCGCACGAAGCTGACGTAATTGCCCTGGGGCGAGACCTTTGCGTCGATCTCATCGGCCTCGGTCGCGGTCAGCTGGCGGACCGTTCCGTCGGCGCGGTTGGCCAGGAAGATGTCGCCGCCGATGGGGGTCAGGATGTAGCGGCCCTGCTGGTCCCAGGAGTATTCCACCACCCCACTTTGCGAAATCCGCATGCGCTCGCGCCGCGCCAGCTCGGCCTCGGACAGCACGCCCTCGTCGGGGACCAGGGCGCGGGCGTCGACCAGCTTGACCGGTTCACCTTCGCCGGTGGGCGCGGCCCACAGGTCCAGCACGTTCACATCGTCCTCGCGGGACCTCAGAAAGGCGACCAGTTCGCCGTCGGGCGAGAGGGTCACCCCCCGCGCCACCGGCCCGGCCAGGCTGGGGTCGGCGAAGACGCGCTCGGGGGTGAGGATGGCGGGATCGGCGGGTGTCGTCTGAGATGTTTGGGCCAGCGCGGAGCCGGCGATGAGAACGAGGGCGGAAGCGGCCGCGGAGGCGGGGAAGATCATGCGCATTCGGCCAAGCTAGCGTCCGGAGAGCGGCTCGTCATCAGCAGAAGTGCGACGCGATGCGACAGAGTCATGCCCGTCTACGCCGCCTGTCACTGAACGCCAGCCGGTCTACTGACCCGGAGATCTGCGAAGGTGCGACGGCTGACGCTCACTCCTTGGCCAGCCCCTGCCGGTCGAACAGAAGCAGCGTCATCGCCAGCGGGACAAAGGTCCACAGCGTCAACCCCGTTAACGCGCGGGGCAGGGCGTCGGCCAGGGCTGCGGCCGCAGTCGGCTCCTGCGCGGCCTGATGGATCACGTCATAGGCCGCTCCTGGCAGACTCAGCAGTGTCGCCCAACTGTCCGGGGCCCAGCCCAGCCCAAGGGTCAAGGGCCCGCCAATGGCCTGGGCAGCGCCGATCGCGAGGGGGACGAACAACGCCGCCAACAGCGAGCGGCTGACCACCGCCGCCAGCAGCCCCAGCAGGACGAACTGGAGGATTCGCCACAAGCCCAGGCCGAACAGCACCGCCATCCTGCCCGCCTCCTCGCCGTCCAGGGAAAAGCTCAGCCCGCGCTCAAAGATCATCGCTTTGGCGATCTCACCCATGGTGTTGCTGACAGCCAAGAGGATCATCGCGGCAACCGCGAGCGCGGCCATGACCGCGACCTTGGCCCCAATCAGATTGGTCCGACGATTTCGCGCAATGACAAGCCGCCAGGTCTCCCAGCGATAGTCCCCTGCGAACAACGTGGCCGCGCCGATCGTCAGGAACAGCAGCATGGGCGGGTTTGCGAGGTTCCCAGCTCCCACGACCAGGGCTTGGCCGAGATCCACAGGCGCGCCGCGCAGGTCCAGGCTCAGGTCGAGCCCCTCCAAGCGCGCGATATTGGCCTGGGTGACAAGATTAGCCATGATGCCCGCCGCCAGGCTGGCCACGGGTACGAAGATCGCGCTCCAGAACACGGTCGCGCGGTTGTGAATCAGGCGATAGGCCTCAGCTCCGATGGCGTCAGCGAACATGGCCGTCTCCCTCCACGCCCGGCTGGCCGGTCTCGGTCATGAACACCGTCTCCAAATCGGCGCCGTCCCAGCGCGCTTCTGTGATCTCCACCCCGGCTTCGACCAGTCGGCGGATGATGGCCGAGCCCTCGGCGCGCGCCGCCTCGACCCATACGGCGTCGCCCTCCAGCTGCGCCGCGGCGCCCAGCACCTCCAGCACCCGCGCGATCGGCGTCAGCTCCAGTCTCAGCCGCGCGCGTCCGGCGATCAGTTCCGACACCCGACCCTCGCGCGCCAGCTTGCCCCGGCTGAGGATCGCCACCCGGTCGCAGACCCTCTGCACCTCGGCCAGCTGGTGGCTGGCCAGGATCACCGTCACCCCGTCGTCGTCAGCCAAGGAGCGGATCAGGGCGCGCATCTCCTGGATGCCCGGCGGGTCCATGCCGCTGGTCGGCTCGTCCAGCACCACCAGCTCCGGCCGGGAGATCAGGGCCGCCGCCACCCCCAGCCGCTGCATCATGCCGACGGAAAAGCCGCGCACCTTGCGGTTGGCGGCCTCGGCCAGGCCGACCCGCGCCAACCAGACGTCGAGGGCGGCGTCGCTCGACGACAGCCCGTGACTCTTCGCCAGCCAGACAAGGACCTGACGCGCTGTCAGGAAGGGCGGATAGCGCGGCGTCTCGATCATCGAGCCGGTCCGCCGCATGGCCGAGATATCGCCGACCCGGCCGCCCAGAATGCCGACCTGACCAGAGCTCGGCCGGATCAGGCCCAGGAGGATGCGGAACAGGGTCGACTTGCCCGCCCCGTTTGGCCCCAGGACCCCGTAGACCCCGCCGTGCGGGATGGAGAGGCTGAGCGCATCCAGCGCCTTGACCGGTCCGTAGGTCTTAGTGAGGCTAGAGACTTCGATCACGGCGCCGTCATTCATGGAGCCAGACTGCGCTGGCTTTTCCTGTCCGGACAAGCCGTCGCGGGATGAATAATCGTCCATCCCCAGCACGGCGGCGTGTTAGGGGCGGGGAATGATCGCCGACGCCCCCCGCCCGCTCGTCATGGGCATCGTCAATGTCACGCCCGACAGCTTCTCGGACGGTGGGCGGCTGGCCACGGTCGAGGCGGCGGTGGCCCACGCGCTGGCCCTAGCCGATCAGGGCGCCGATATCTTCGACATCGGCGGGGAAAGCACCCGGCCGGGCGCCGAACCCGTCAACGCCGCCGAGGAACTGGCCCGCGTCCTGCCGGTGATCCGGGCCGTGCGCGCCCGCACCGACCGCCCCATCAGCATCGACACCCTGAAGCCCGAGGTGGCCGAGGCCGCCGTCGCGGCCGGCGCGTCGATCTGGAACGACGTCTCGGCCCTCGGCGCGCCCGGCGCCCCGGAGACGGCGGCGGCGCTCGGTTGCACCGTCGTCCTGATGCATATGCGCGGCGAGCCCCGCACCATGCAGGAGGCGCCCCGCTATGACGACGTGGTCGCGGAGGTCTCCGCCGAGCTCTCTGCCCGCGTCGAGGCCGCGCTGAACGCCGGGGTCCAGCGCGAAAAGCTGTGGCTGGACCCCGGCCTCGGCTTCGGCAAGACGGCGGCGCACAACCTGGCTCTTGTCGCAGGCCTCGACCGCCTCACGGCCCTGGGGTTTCCTGTCCTGGTCGGGGCCAGCCGCAAGCGCACCATCCAGGCCGTCGATCCCAGCGCAGTCGAGGCCAGTGATCGCCTCGGCGGCTCGCTCGCCCTGGCTATGGAGGCGGCCGCCCGCGGCGCCCGCGCCGTGCGCGTCCATGACGTGCGCGAAACCGTCCAGGCCCTGGCGCTTCAGGCGGCCGTCCGCGCCTGCGGCGGTGACTTCGCCGGCCAGACGCGCTAACGCGCGCGGCTTCGAGGAATTCCCATGTCGAAACTGACCGTCGCCGAGGAGGCTGGCCGCCGCCGGACCTTCGCCATCATCGCCCACCCCGACGCGGGCAAGACCACTCTGACCGAGCACATCCTGCTCGCGGGCGGGGCCATCCGCGCGGCCGGCGCTGTCAGGGCGCGGGGCGAGAACCGGCGAACCCGCTCAGACTGGATGAAGATCGAAAAGGAGCGCGGCATCTCCGTCTCCGCCTCGGTCATGACGTTCGAGCATGACGGCAAGATGTTCAACCTCCTCGACACCCCCGGCCACGAGGACTTCTCCGAGGACACCTACCGCACCCTGACCGCCGCCGACTGCGCCATCATGGTGCTGGACGCGGCCAAGGGCATCGAGCCGCAGACGCTGAAGCTGTTCGAGGTCTGCCGCCTGCGCGACATCCCGATC
>CAZITK010000172.1:0-4029 GCA_964542145.1 uncultured Brevundimonas sp. | reverse complement strand
AAGGTCCTGAAGCAGGCCAAGGGCTTCTACGGCCGCCGCAAGAACACCATCCGCGCCGCCAAGGCCGCAGTCGATCGCGCCGGGCAGTATGCCTACCGCGACCGTCGCGTGAAGAAGCGCAATTTCCGCGCCTTGTGGATCCAGCGCATCAACGCCGCCGCCCGCGCCGAGGGTTTCACCTATTCCCAGTTCATGCACGGCATGCGCCAAGCCGGCATCGAACTGGATCGCAAGGTTCTGGCCGCCATCGCCGCCGACGAAACAGGCTTCAAGGCCGTGGCCGACAAGGTTCGCGCCGCCCTGGCCTGATCGCCGCATCGCATGTCCAAGGTCGAAACGCCCGCCGGTCCTCCGGCGGGCGTTTTCGCGTCCGCCCTCTTGCGGGAACAGGGTGCGCGTGACACCTCACCGACCATGACCGCCACGCGATATGAGGCCGAAACCAAGGGGATCCGTGTGCGGGTCCGCCCCCGCTATCTTCCAGATCAGTCCCAGCCGGGCCGCTGGGTGTGGGCCTATCGCGTCGAGATCGAGAACCGGGGCGAGGACACGGTGCAGCTGGTCTCCCGCCGCTGGATCATCACCGACGCCCAAGGGCGAGTCGAGGAGGTGGCCGGTCCCGGGGTGATCGGCGAGACGCCCGTGCTGGGGCCCGGCCAGCGCTTCGCCTATTCCTCGGGATGCCCCCTGGCGACGGCGTCCGGGTCGATGCACGGCGCCTATCAGATGAAGGACGCCAAAGGCCGCGCTTTCGAGGTCGAGATTCCCGCTTTTGTCCTGGAAACGCCCGGACAGCGCCGGGTGCTCAACTGATTAGGAAGCCCGCCTCGGCGGACGTTTTCCAAACTGAGGGCGGTTCCGATCCGTCATCAGGCAAGACCCGGCATTGCATTGAGCCGCACCAGATCGCATCTGAGCGCCATGTTCATCCAGACCCAGCCGACACCCAACCCGAACACGGTCAAGTTCCTGCCTGGCCGCGAGGTCTCGCCTCAGGGACCGCATGACTTCGCCGATATCGAGGCGGCGGCCGCGTCGCCCCTGGCCGAGGCGCTGTTCGAGCTCGAGGGGGTGGCCGGGGTCTTCTTCGGAGAGGACTATCTCTCCGTCAGCCGACAACAGGACGGCCCGGAGTGGACGCAGCTGCGCCCGACCATCCTGGGCGTCATCATGGATCACTTCACCTCAGGCCAACCGCTGCTGCGCAGCGGGGCAGGTGAAGCGGATCTGCCCGCCGCCCCCGACAGCGAGGTGGTGGCAGAGATCAAGCAACTGCTCGACACCCGCGTCCGACCGGCCGTGGCCCAGGATGGCGGCGACATCCAGTTCGATCGCTTCGACGAGACGGACGGTGCTCTCTATCTGCGTCTTCGCGGGGCATGCGCCGGCTGTCCGTCCTCGGCGGCGACGCTGAAATCCGGGATCGAGACCATGATGCGCCATTATGTGCCCGAGGTGACCCGGGTCGAGCAGAGCGTCTGACGGCGCCCGAGAGGGCACCGCGCGCGTCGACGGCGAAGAGAGTGCTGAGGAGCCTGAAGTGAGGGTGCTCGTCATCGATACGGCGCTCGGCGCCTGCACGATCGGGCTGTTCGACAGCGATCAAGCCGTGGCTGTGCGCTCTGAGGTGATGGATCGCGGCCATCAGGAAAGGATCGGCGGTCTGGCACGCCAGGTCATGTCCGGCGCCGGCGACATCGACCGCATCGGCGTCACCGTCGGGCCCGGCTCCTTCACGGGCCTTCGCGTCGGCTTGGCTTTCGCCGAGGGGCTGGGGATGGCGTTGGACCGGCCGGTGATTGGATTGTCGACCCTCGACGCCCTTGCGAAATCAGTCGCGGCGGGGGGGGCGGTGTTGGCCGCCGTCGATGCTCGGCGGGGGCAGATCTATGCTCAGATGTTCCTCGACGATCGCGCGGAAGGTGTGGCCGAGGCTATGGTCGTCGCCGAGGCCGCGAAGCGTCTGGCACATCTTGCAGCCAACGGCCGAGTTTCGGTGGCCGGCTCTGGCGCTCCACTCCTGGCCGAGGCGGCGCCGCATCTGGCGCTCGATCTCCATCCCCTGCCCGCCCCCACGCCCGAGGCCCTGGCGCAGCTGACACGCACGGCGCCCGATCCCAGCGGCCCCGTCCGCCCGGCTTATCTGCGTGCGCCGGACGCGGCCCTGCCTACCCGCAAGCCCGGTCAGCCCCGTCCGCCGCGCGGCGGTGCGCCCTCGTGAGTCCGATCGAGACGGCCGAAGCCCTCGCCGAACTCCACCGGGTCGCCTTCACCAACGGCGAACGGCCCTGGACAACGCCGGAGTTTGCGAGCCTGCTGAGCACTCCCGGCGTCGCCATCTTCCTGCGCGACCGAGGATTCCTGGCGCTAAGGACGGCCGCGGACGAGGCCGAGATCATCACCCTGGCCGTCCATCCTGCGGCTCGTCGTCAAGGCCTGGCACGGGTGCTGGTGGCCGAAGCCCTGGACACCGCGCGGTCGGGCGGGGTGCGGCGCATCCTGCTGGAGGTAGCGGTGGACAACGACGCCGCCCGAGCCCTCTACGCCCAGGCCGGATTCGTCGAAACGGGTCGCCGCAGAGGTTACTATGCCCGGTCGGGAGGAGAACGGGTAGACGCCCTGGTGCTGGTCCGACCGGTTTGACCGCTCGCGAGCGCGCCGGGGCTCAGACGCGCAGAGCCTTGCGAACCTGAGGCTGAATGTCCGGATTGCCGGCCAGTATCTGGGCGCCCGTGCGCGGGTCTCCGTCCGGATCGATGGTCGAGAGCACACCACCCGCCTCGGTCACCAGCAACAGCCCCGCCGCCACGTCCCAGGGTTGGAGGTTCCGCTCCCAGAAGGCGTCGTAGCGGCCCATGGCCGTCCAGGCGAGATCCAGCGACGCCGAGCCGAAGCGGCGAATGCCCGCCACACGCTGGGCCACCGCATGCACGTCCTTGATGGCCTGGCCGTGGCCGGTCTTGCCCAGGAACGGCAGACCGGTGGCGATCAGACTGTCGGCCAAGTCCTTGCGGCCTGACACCCGGATCCGCTTGTCGTTCAGATAGGCGCCCTTGCCCTTCTCGGCCCAGAACATCTCGTTGGTCACAGGATTGTACGTCACCCCGGCCACAATATCCGACGAGCTATCCGGCGCCCGCCTCTCCAGCGCCACGGTGATGGCGAAGTGGGGGATGGCGTGCATGAAGTTGGTGGTGCCGTCGATGGGGTCAACGATCCAGGTGTGGGACTTGTCCGTCCCCTCCACCATGCCCCGTTCCTCGCCGAGGAAGCCGTAGCCGGGGCGGGCCTTGAGCAGCAGTTCGAACAGCGTCTGTTCGGCCTTCACGTCGGCGGCGGTCACGAAGTCGGCGGGCCCCTTGCGCGACACCTGCAGTTCAGTGACCTCGCCGAAGTCGCGCATCATCGGTCGAGCGGACTTTCTGACCGCGTCGATCATGACTTGCAGCAGGGCGGAAGAGAGGGCCATTCGGTCAGTCCAGGGAGTAGGTGTTGGGTGTTAGGGCTTAGCCAGGGCCGCGTCGAACCTAAGCCCTAAGCCCTACCTCCTAAGCCCTAATCAGCGCGCCGGACGTATTCGCCCGTCGCGGTGTCGACGACGATCTTCTCGCCGGCCGACATATAGGGGGGGATCATGATGCGCACGCCGTTGGACGCTGTGGCGGGCTTATAGGACGACGACGCCGTCTGGCCCTTCACGGTCGGCTCGGTCTCAGCCACCTCCAGCACGACCTGGTCGGGCAAGGACAGGCCGATAGGGCGCTCCTCGTGGCTCTCGATCACCACCTTCATGCCTTCCTGCAGATAGGGGATGCGGTCCTCGCCCACCCAGTCCTTCTGCAGTTCGATCTGCTCGTAGTTCTCGTCGTTCATGAACACGAGGGTGTCGCCGCCGTCGTAGAGATAGCTGTAGTCGCGCTGTTCCAGCGTCACGCGCTCGACCTTGTCTTCCGAGCGGAAGCGTTCGGCCAGCTTGTTGCCGGTCTCCAGGTTCTTGGCCTCGACGTTGGCGAAGGCGCCGCCCTTGCC
>CAZITK010000171.1:0-4035 GCA_964542145.1 uncultured Brevundimonas sp. | reverse complement strand
CGGCCTAACCTGCCGACCCCTGAGAATGTCTACGCACCATCGGCTCACCCTGCGTGGCTGATCGAGCACCCCCGGACGGGAATTCCGATGCCCCATCTGCTCGCCCTCACCCGTGACGACGACCAGATTTCTGGAAAAGTGCGTTTTTGGCCGCCCGTGGACAGGGTCACCAAGAATCGTCGGTGTTGCGACGGGCGCTGGAAACCTGAGGCGGCGCCGGTGGTCTGGCGGCAGGGCGTCGCGCCGCGAACGACGCGGGGTCCGTTCGCGCACGGAAAAGTGAACCCAGGTCGCCGTGTTCGGCGTATGCTCCCCTTGACGCAATCAGAGCTTTGGGAGGAGCCGCCGTCATGCAGTCTCAGTTCAAGATGGGCGCCATCGCCGGTTTTGCGGCCGCGCTCGCGGTCGCATTGCTGGAGCTTGTGAACATGTTCGCGTTGAACAGCATGTTCACGCCCTTTCCCTCGCTGCTGGCCCAGATCCTGGGGATGCCGCTGGCGGCGGGGTGGGTCGCCCATTTCGCGGTCGGCGCCCTGATCCTGGGTCCGACCTTCGCGATCGTCGCGCCGCGTCTGCCAACCGACACCTCGGGAACAAAGGGGATCGTCTTCGCGGTCGCCGCCTGGATTCTCATGATGATCACCGTCGCTCCAGCGGCGGGCATCGGCGTCTTCGCCAGCAGCGCGGGGTTCGGCACCATCGCCTGGATGCTGTTCCTGCACCTGGTGCTCGGCGTGGTGCTGGGCACCGTCTACGGCGAGATGCGCAAGAAGGCGCGCGCGGCCGAACGAGCGGCCGCCGGCGGCGCGGTCGCACCGGTCTGACCACCACGCGCCGGCCAGAACGACAAACGGCCCCGCTGGCGACAGCGGGGCCGTTCCAATGTCGACGGCGCTGAGCGATCAGCTCAGGCGCGATCCAATGCCGGCGATGGCCCGGTCGACAAGCGGATCGGTGGCCTGAGAAGCCAGGCGGGCGGCGAGAATGGCCTCGGCCTGACGCGCGGCCTGCTCGACCGCGGCGGCCTTCACTTCGGCCGTCGCCTGGGCCTCAGCCTGGGCGATGCGGCGCTCGGCCATCTGTTGACGGCGTTCGAGGCTCTCGTCCAACCGAGCGCGTGACTCCGCCTCCATGCGACGGGCGTCAGCTTCCGCGGCCGCCAGCATGTCGGCCGCCTGGGCTTCGGCCTCAGCCTTTTCCTGACGGATCTGCGCCAGCAGGGCCTCGGCCTCGGCGCGTAGGCGCTGCGCCTCGTCCAGCTCGCCCTGGATCCTGGTCGCCTTGGCGTCGAGCGCCGAGGCGATGGCCTTGGGCGCCCCGGCCATCAAGACCAGGCCGATGAAGACCAGCAGGCCGACAATCACCCAGAATTCGGCCGTTGAGGGATCCCAGTAATAGGGCGTCAGAAACCCGGGCATCAGGCTGCTCCCCCTGAACGAACGGAAGCCCGCACTTCGGCCTCGGAGACCTCGGCTCCTGTCAGATGTCGGACCATCGCACGCGTCGTGTCGGCGGCGATCGCCGCGACGCTGGTCATGGCCTGATCACGGCTGGCCATGATGCGGTTTTCGGCCTCGGCGACCCGGGCGGCGACGCGCGCCTCTTCCTCGACCCGACGGGCGTTGGCGGCCTCGGTGATCCGGGCCTTGGCCGCGGCCGCGCTGCCGCGCGCTTCGGCGCGGGCCTCGATCACCTCGGCACGCGCCTCCTCCGCCTGCCGATCGGCCTCGGCCTGGACCGCCCGCGCCTGCTCAAGCGCGGAGGCGATCACCCCGGCGCGCTCGTCCTGCACACGGCGGAGGCGCGGAAGGAACACCTTGGACAGCAGGAGCAGCAGAACGACGAAAATCGCCAGCAGCCAGATCATCTGGCCGGCCCACTGATCCATGTCCAGCTGGGGCAAGCCGCCTTCGTCACCGCCGTGGGGCGCGACGCCGGCTTCCTGGTGAAGCACGTGGTCGGTCCCGGACGGAGTCACCTCCCCGTCACGAATGGCCGCGGCGGTTTCGGGCAGAAGCTGGTGACGAGCGGAGTCGCTCGCGGGCGCGTTAGCCATGGCTCGGATCCGATGGTCTCAGAGACGGTGGCGTCCAGGCGACGAGCGGTTCTGGACCGCCGCGCCGCCGTAGACGGGTCTGCTTAGGCGAACAAGCAGAGCAGGCCGATCACGAAGGCGAAAATGCCCAGAGCCTCGGCCAGGGCGGCGCCCAGGATCAGGTTGGTGAACTGGCCGGGGGCAGCCGACGGGTTGCGGGTGGCGCCTTGCAGGAAGCCTGAGAAGATCAGGCCAACGCCGAGGGCCGAGCCGATCATGCCGAGAGTGGCCAGACCGGCGCCGATGTAACGAGCAGCTTCAGCTTCCATTGTTTCAGTCCTGAGTTTGGAAGGGAGAGAGATTAGAAAAAGAGCAGGCGGCGGGCTGGATCAGTGCTGATCCAGATGCACGACGTCGTTCAGATAGACCGTCGTGAGCACGGCGAAGACAAAGGCCTGGAGGAAGGCGACCAGAAATTCCAGAGCCGTGATGGCCACGACGCCCCCCAGCGCCAGGATGGCCCCGGGAATCCCGACCAGACCAAAGGCGCCCAGGGATACGACGAAACCGGCGAACACTTTCAGGGCCACGTGCCCGCCCAGCATGTTTCCGAAGAGCCGCAGGGACAGCGACACCGGTCGCAGCAGGAAGGAGATGAACTCGATCGGCGTGACCAGGATGAGCAGATACCACGGCACGCCTGTCGGGGCGAACAGCTTGAAGAATCCAATGCCGTTTCGCGCGAAGCCGACGACAAGGACAGTCAGGATCGTCAGAGCCGCAAACACCGCCGTCACCGCCACCTGGGAGGTCGCGGTGAAAAAGGTGAACATGCCCAGCAGGTTCAGGGACAGGATGAAGACGAATAGGGTGAAGACAAAAGGAAAGAAGGCGCGCCCTTCCTGACCCATGATCCCGGTGGTCAGATTGTCGATAAACCCGAAAGCCCCCTCGCCCACCGTCTGCAGCCGCCCCGGCACCATCTTGGGACTGGCCGTGACCAGGGCGAAGAACAACGTGATCAGACCGGCGCCGACCAACATGGCCAGGACCGAATTGGTGATCGACAGGTCGACAAGACCCAGGCCGGGCACGGCGATAGGCGCGATCTCCACGACCGGCGCTACTTCGAACTGGTGCATCGGATCGGCCATGCCGCCCTGAACTCCTGATGAACTCGACGCCGGCGAACCGTTGTCAGTCGTCCCTACGTTTTTCTTCCTCGACGGGCAGGTCCACAGCCGGACCCATCTCCCGCAAGGCGCGTTCACTCGCCCGTCGAGCGGATCGCATTGCGATCCAGACGGACACGCCGAAACCCGTCAAGGTTCCGACGATCAGCCCCCAGGGCAGGGTTCCGACCAGATAGTCGAAACCCGCACCAAGACCCATGCCCACGATCACACCGGCGAACAGTTCGCCGATCAGGCGGTAGCCCTGATTGATGGCCCGGGAGCCATAATCGCTCGATGCGCGCGTCGTGCGCGCCTCCAATGCGTCCGCCTGCTGCGACAGTCGGCGAAGCGCCTGGTCGCGCGTTTCCTTAGACAGGGACATTGGTGCACACGGCGCCTGGCGCGAGCGCCGGGGTCTGAATTCGGCGCGGAACCTACTGGCGGATCGACCAGAGGTCAAGGCGCGAGCATGCCCGGCGGCGCCGTACATTCCTGTTTGTTTTTCGCCACTTAAGGAGAAGTCGTGAAACGCTGACAAACCGTCGCGCCGGCGACACGCCTGGAGCGCCCATGAGATGGGGGACCAACGACCAAACAGCTGCTCGCCGGCGCCAGACGGCCAGCGCCCTTTGGAGGCTCTGGCCCCGGCTGGAGCCGCGCCAGGCGCAAGCCGGCTTCCGATCGATCGCGGCGGCGCGCCACGGAAACGGCTGCGAACGGCGGTCGCCTCACCCCGGTTCAGACCGCACGGCAAAAAAAACGCCGCCCGGCGAACCGGACGGCGTTTCAAACTTGGGTGCGGGAGTAGGATTTGAACCTACGACC
>CAZITK010000170.1:0-4044 GCA_964542145.1 uncultured Brevundimonas sp. | reverse complement strand
AGCCGGGCTCGCAGCTCACTCCGTCGATCCGGGCGGCCCCGCTCGCCGGTCACACTCCGGGTCACAGCGGCTACGAAATCAGCTCTGGTGCGGAGCGGCTGCTCTACATCGGCGACGCCCTGCACAGTTCGATCATCTCCGTACATCGTCCGGATCTCGTCAACGCCTGGGATGTTGACAGCGAGGCGGCGATCCGCACCCGCCGAGACCTGCTGGAGCGCGGGGCGGCTGAGGGCCTTCGCATTTACGGCGGACACTTTCCCTTCCCCGGCCTCGGGCGTTTCATTGCGCAAGGCGAGGGGTTCGTCTGGGCGCCGGAGACGCTCCCCGAGTCTTGACTTGGCGGGTTGTGAACCGCATAAGCCCCGCCTTCACGCCCCGGGCCCAGGTCCGGGGCGCGTCATATGACGGACGATGCGTGGACCGCCGTTGAGATCGTCTCTCCAATCCGGGAGAGACCGGGCCGCATCCGTATAGAGAGTGACTTCATGTCGAAGCGCCACAGCGCAAAGTACAAGCTCGATCGGGCCATGGGTGAAAACCTGTGGGGTCGTTCGAAGTCTCCGGTCAACAAGCGGTCGTACGGACCGGGCCAGCATGGTCAGCGCCGCAAGTCGAAGGTTTCGGACTTCGGCCTGCAGCTGAAGGCCAAGCAGAAGCTGAAGGGCTACTACGCCAACATCACCGAGAAGCAGTTCGCCAAGACGTATGACGAGGCCGCGCGCCGTAAGGGCAACACCTCTGAAAATCTGATCGGTCTGCTGGAATCGCGCCTGGACGCCCTTGTCTATCGCGCCAAGTTCGTGCCGACACCCTGGGCCGCGCGGCAGTTTGTCAACCACGGCCACGTCACGGTGAACGGCAAGAAGGTCGATATTGCTTCCTACCGGGTCAAGACCGGCGACGTGATCGAGGTCAAGGAGAAGTCCCGCAACATGGCGTTAGTGCTGGAAGCTCAGCAGTCGTCGGAGCGTGATATCCCCGACTATCTGGAACTGGGTGACCGCGGTTTCTCGGTACGTTACGTCCGCATCCCGGAGCTGGCCGACGTGCCATTCCCGGTGAAGATGGAGCCGAATCTGGTGGTCGAATACTACTCGTCCTAAGTCCGGCTGACGATCGTCAGATGCAGGGAGCCCCGGGAAATCTTCCGGGGCTCTTTCATTCGCAGTCGCCGATTTCGCCTGATGCGGGATTTAATCTGCTTCGGACGTGCAATCGGGAACAGAACCCGGCATCATGCTGAAGAATATCTGGTGGCGGAGGGTCCCGTGATCCGCACGATCGTCAGCATCGCCCTGTGCTTGACCGTTTCGGCCTGCGGCCTGTCGGGCCATGTGGGGAGGCCTGCGCCGCCGCTTGGCGCGTCGGTACCGGCGATCATGGCGGGTGCGAGCATGCCCGGCGCGCTGGAACCGATCTACGCCGCCGCCGCTAGCGCCGATCAGGCTGTCTTTCGCGTTACATCCAACGGCTGCACGCAGAAGTCGGACATCCTGCCGGTGGTCCGCCGTTTCGGCGATAGCGCGCTGATCACGCTTCGTCGGGTAAAGGACGACCGCTGCACCGATGTGCAGGAGGAGGGGGTGGACGTGATCTATTCCTTGGAAGAACTCGGCCTGAGCCCAGCCGACCGGATCGAAATCAACAACCCCTATCTAATGGGGCCGGAGGACGACGCAGCGGGCTGACAGGCAATAAGCCTGTCTGATTATTCACGTGATCCCACGGCCAAGCTCGGACACAACGGCCGAGTCCTAAGCCTTTCGGGAGATCCTCATGCGTCGCCTCTGTCTCGTCCTCGCCGTGCTCGCGCCCATGCTGAGCGGTTGCATCATCGTCGCCACCGACAAGCCAACGACGCGGGTGATCCACTCTACATCGGCTGCGGACCTGGGCGAATGAGGCGCGCCAGCGTTCTTGGCCTGATTGGCGCCGCTACTGTTCTCGGTGGCTGCGTGATCTACGCCAACGAAGGGGGCGAGGACGTCTCGGTCCACATGGCCTCCTCGCGGTCGTCCGCCCCCGCGGCCTCTGCAGAGACTGTGCGCGCGGTGCGGTTCGATGGAATGGCGATGCATGTTCGCGTTGATTCAAACGGCTGTACCGATGCCTCCAGTTTCGAGGTCGAGATATCCGGATCCGATCCGGCCTTGGTAATCCTGAACCGCGCGCGCCCCGATCTGTGCAAGGCCCTGATTGCGGACGGGGTAGAAGTCAGCTGGACCTATGGCGAGCTGGGGCTGACGTCGGGCGAAGGCGTGAGACTGGCGAACCCGCTGAGGCTCTGAGCCAAGGCTGCATCAGGGTGTCGACGGGCCTGTGACAACGGCGTCGGCGGCCGGCGCCGCCGGCTGCGGCGCGGGTTCGACCATCACCACCGAGCCCGCCGCCGCTTCGGCCCGCTCGCCGGCGGCTTCAGCCGCACGGGCGGCCGCGGCGCCCGAAGCCTGCATTTGGGCGCGGGCGTCCGACAGGGCGGCCTGGGTGCGAGCGGCGTTGGCCTCGACCACCGCCTGCTGGGCCGTGGCGCTGGCCGCCGCCGCCTCGGTCTGGGCGGCCAACAGCTCGTCGTTGACGGCGCCGTCGTCGCGGGTGAACAGCCAAGCCAGTCCGACCAGGATAGCCGCTACCAAAAGGCCGATCAGAAACCAGACCGCGGGGCTGGTCGGCTCGCGGACAGGCACGATGCGCTCGACCACCATCGTGTCGCTGGGTTCGCGGATAATGACCGTCTCGGCGTCATCGTGGCGCATGAACGTCCTCCCGGGACCGGTAGGGCCCCAAGCGACGAACGTCAGGCCTGACCGTGGGTTCCGTAGCCGTCCCCGCCCGTAGCCCTGGTCCAGCGCTCCTCGATGGCCCAGATGGCAAAGGCGAAGTCGTGGGCCACTTCTTTCAGATAATCGAAGCGGCCGGACGCGCCGCCGTGGCCGGCTTCCATATTGATCTTCAGCAGTACTGGCTTGCCGGAGGTTGTCGCCGGGCGCAGGCGGGCGACCCATTTCTGCGGTTCCCAGTAGGTGACGCGCGGATCCGACAGGCCGCCGTTGGCCAGGATCGGCGGATAGGCCTGGGCCGACACCTGGTCATAAGGGCTGTAGCTGATCATGTAGTCGTAGGCTTGCGCGTCTTCGATCGGATTGCCCCACTCTGGCCACTCCGGCGGGGTCAGCGGCAGCGAGGTGTCGGACATTGTGTTGATCACGTCCACGAAGGGCACCTGACCGATCACGCCACCCCACAGGTCGGGCCGCATGTTGGTCACCGCGCCCACCAGCAGGCCCCCGGCCGAGCCGCCCTGAGCCACGATTCTGCCGGCCGTCGCGTAGTCGCGCGCGATCAGGTGTTCGGCCGAGGCGATGAAGTCGGTGAAGGTGTTCTTCTTGGTCATGCGGCGGGCAGACAGGAACCAGTTCCAGCCTTTGTCGGACCCACCGCGGATATGCGCGATGGCGTAGATCCAGCCACGATCCACAAGACTGAGCCGGTTGGTCGAGAAGCCGGCTCCCATCGGAATGCCGTAGGAGCCGTAGCCGTAGAGCAGCACGGGCGCCGAACCGTCGACCGAGGTGTCGCGGTGGCGCAGGACCGTGACCGGCACCATTTCTCCGTCCGAAGCCGGGGCGTTCAGACGTTCAACCACATAGTGGGCCGGATCGTGGCCGGAGGGTACCTCCTGGACCTTGCGCAGGGTGCGCTCGCGGCTGGCGAGGTCGTAGTCATAGGTCGAGGTCGGGGTGGAGGGCGAGTTATAGGCGTACCGGCTCTGAGTCGTGTCGAACTCGGAGGCGCCGATCAGGGTCAGCGCGTAGGCTGGCTCGTCGACGGCGAGCTCGTGCTCGGCGCCCGCGCGGTCGCGCACCACGATCCTGGTGTTGGCGTCGGCGCGTTCCTGGCGCGCCAGATGACCGCGCGTCAGGTCTAGACCCTCGATGAAGCGGCCGGGGGTGTGCGGGACCAGGTCGGTCCAGTTGGCCTTGGCCGGACGGTCGGAGGGCGCCTCGACGATCTTGAAGTCGATGGCGTCGTCGGCGGTGGTGC
>CAZITK010000169.1:0-4056 GCA_964542145.1 uncultured Brevundimonas sp. | reverse complement strand
CATTCGGCCGCCAGCCGCGCCGCCGCCGTCTTCAGGCCCGAGAAGGAGAAGTCGCAGCCGTCACGACCCAGCAGGGCGCGGGGCAGGGCGATCTTCGACCCGTCGCCGGTCGCCGCCAGCCGCTCCAGCGCCGGGCCGCCCGGATAGCCGAGGTCCAGCGCCTTGGCGATCTTGTCGAAGGCCTCGCCCGCCGCGTCGTCGATGGTGGCGCCCAGCCGGGTCATGTCGCCGACGCCGCGCACATCCATCAGCTGGCAGTGGCCGCCGGACACCAGCAGCAACAGGAAGGGATAGGGCGCGTCCTCGGTCAGACGCGCCGACACCGCGTGACCCTCCAGATGGTTGACGGCGACCAGCGGCAGGCCGCGCGCCAGGGCCACGGCCTTGCCAAAACTGAGGCCCACCATCACCCCGCCGACCAGGCCCGGCCCGGCGGTGGCGGCCACGCCGGTCAGGCCGTGCATGCCGACCCCGGCCTCGGAGACGGCGCGGCGAGCGACGTCCGTGATCTTCTCGACATGGCTGCGCGCCGCGATCTCGGGCACCACGCCGCCGAAGGGCGAGTGTTCGTCGGTCTGGCTGTGCACCACCGAGCTCAGCACCGTGGCCCGGCCGTCCTCGTCCAGCCGCACCACGGCGGCGGCGGTCTCGTCGCAGCTGGTCTCTAGCCCCAGAACGGTCCAGCCCGCGCCGGGACCGCCCGAGGGCGTCGCCCCGGGGTTCACCCCGTCCACGGGTCTGCTAGAAGCCGCCTGATCCATGACCGCGAGGTAGCGGTCGCGCCCCCCCGCTGCAACCGGAGCCGCCTTGGCCAGTCCCCTCGTCCGTATCGGCACGCGCCGTTCCGCCTTGGCGCTGGCCCAGTCCGGCATGATGCAGCGCGCTATCGGCCGGGCCCTGGGCGTGGCCGAAGCCGAGATCGAGGCGCGCGTGCCGCTGGTCCCCATCGTCACCACCGGCGACCGGGTGCAGGACCGCCGCCTGCTGGAAATCGGCGGCAAGGCCATGTTCACCAAGGAGATCGAGGAGGCCCTGCTGGACGGCCGCGTCGATGTCGCTGTCCATTCGATGAAGGACGTGCCGGCCGACCAGCCGCCGGGTCTCTGCATCGCGGCCATCCCGGAGCGCGAGGACCCGCGCGACGCCTTTGTCAGCCGCGACTGGCCGGGCTTCGATGAGCTGCCCGAAGGCGCGGTGGTCGGCACCGCCAGCCTGCGTCGCCAGGCCCAGATCCTGGCCGCCCGCCCGGACCTGAAGATCGAGATGCTGCGCGGCAATGTCGATACGCGGTTGCGGCGGCTGGAGGCGGGGGATTTCGACGCCATCCTGCTGGCCTGTTCCGGCCTGGCGCGGCTGGGGCGCGAGGCGGTGATCACCGAGCGTCTGGACATGGATCGCTTTCCGCCCGCCCCGGGTCAGGGCGCGCTGGCCCTGCAGACCCGCGAAGACGACGTCGGCGCCGACTGGGTCGCCGCCCTGAACCACACCGACACCGCCGTCTGCGTCGCCGCCGAGCGCGGCGCCATGCGGGCTCTGGAGGGATCCTGCCGCACCGCCGTCGCCGCCCACGGCCTGCTGATCCACAACCGCCTGGCCCTGGTCACCGAGATGCTGGCGCCTGACGGATCGGCCCGCTGGCGTCGGCGGGGCGAGCTCGACCTGCCGACGCTGGAGGGCGCCCGCGCGCTCGGCGAACGCCTGGGCGGCGAGGTCCGCTATGCAGCCGGCGACCAGCGGATCGATGTCTAGCTCGACGGCTCCGCACGTGTGGGTCACCCGCACCCGGCCGGGAGCCGACGCCACGGCTCAGCGTCTGGTCGGCATGGGAATGCGGCCGCTGGCGTCGCCCCTGTTGAGGGTCGTTCCGCTGCGCCCGCGTCTGGATCTCAGCAGCGCCTGCGCCTTGGCCTTCACCAGCCCCAACGCCGTGGCCGCCTTCGCTCATCTGACCGAGTGCGAGACCTGGCGGCGGCTGCCCGCCTACGCCGTTGGCGACGCCACGGCCGAGGCCGCGCGCGCCCGGGGCCTGACCGATGTTCGCTCCGCCGCCGGAGACCTGATCGACCTCGCCGCCTTGATCATCGACCACCCGCCGTCGGGAGAGCTTGTGGTCCTGGGACCACGCGAGCCGTCCGGCGATCTGCCGGCCCTGCTGGCCCCGCACGGGATCCACGCCCGTGCCGTCGCGGTGCACGCCACCAAGCCCGCCCCCGCCGCGCACGGCCGGCGCGCGCTCGCCGAGGGGCGGCTGGACGCCGTTCTTATCCATTCCGCCAAGGCAGCCGCCGCCCTGGCCGGGACGTGCTCTGCGGAGGATCTTTCACGGCCCGCCATCGTCGCCATTTCCGAGGCGGCCGCCCAACCACTCGCCGGGCTCGCGCCCCGCCTCGCCATCGCCGCCCGACCCGACGAGGCCAGGCTGCTGCACGCGCTGACACGGGCGCTTGGCAAGCCAGGGCCGCGCGTATAAAGACCGGCTCGCGAACGCGGGCCCGCCCGCAGACGCCCAAAGGCCGCCTTAGCTCAGCCGGTAGAGCATCGCATTCGTAATGCGAGGGTCGCGTGTTCGAGTCACGCAGGCGGCACCACCACTTTCGTATTTTGAAGACAGGCCGTCGGCAACGGAGCGGTCGGCCCAGTCAGTCTTCGCCGTTACAACAGCCGGCGGATCGACTTGTCTCGTCCCCGCATCACGCCCGAGGGGGGTGAATCGGCCTTAACAGGCATCGTTTTCGCGACCTGGCCGGCGTGCTGAGCCGCAATGCGCCCGAGGTGGCTCCGCAGCGCGAGGGCGCGGGTTTCATCCGGGCGATTTCGGTCTAGGCGCGCCGTCGCTAGGTCTCTAAACCGGACCCATGCCCAAGCTGACCTCCGCCGTCGATCCGGCCAGTCGCGCCTTCAAGGCGCTCGACGCCCACAACCGCGCCCTGGTCGACGAGTTGCGCGACCGCGTGGCCAAGGCGGCGCTGGGCGGTCCCGAAAAATCGCGTGATCGCCACGTCTCGCGCGGCAAGCTGCTGCCGCGCGACCGCGTCGAGCGCCTGCTCGACCCCGGGTCTCCCTTCCTCGAGATCGGCCAGCTGGCGGCGGACGGCATGTACGACGATGAGGCTCCGGGCGCCGGTCTGATCTGCGGCGTCGGACGCGTCTCGGGCCGCGAGGTGATGATCGTGGCCAACGACCCGACCGTGAAGGGCGGCGCCTACTTCCCCCTGACGGTCAAGAAGCACCTGCGCGCCCAGGAAATCGCCGCCGAGAACCGGCTTCCGTGCGTCTATCTGGTCGATTCCGGCGGCGCCAACCTGCCCCACCAGGCCGAGGTCTTCCCCGACCGCGAACACTTCGGCCGCATCTTCTTCAATCAGGCCCGCATGAGCGCGGCGGACATCCCGCAGATCGCCTGCGTCATGGGCCTGTCCACCGCCGGCGGGGCCTATGTCCCGGCCATGTCGGACGAGACGGTGATCGTCAGGAACCAGGGCGCCATCTTCCTGGCCGGCCCTCCTCTGGTAAAGGCCGCCACCGGCGAGGTCATCTCGGCCGAGGAGTTGGGCGGCGCCGACACCCACGGCCGCAAGTCCGGCGTGGTCGATCACGTCGCCGAGAACGACGAGCACGCGCTGGAGATCGTGCGCGACATCGTCGCCCATCTGAATACGGTCAAGTCCATCGCGATCGATGTGCGCGAGCCGCGGCCGCCCGCCTTTGATCCCGAGCAGCTCTACGGCCTGATACCCGAGGACGTGCGCGCCCCCTATGACGTCAAGGAGGTCATCGCCCGCCTGGTCGACGGCTCGGAGTTCGAGGAGTTCAAGGCGCTCTACGGTTCCACCCTGGTGTGCGGCTTCGCGCGCATCTGGGGCTATCCCGTCGCCATCCTGGCCAACAACGGCGTGCTGTTCTCCGAAAGCGCCATGAAGGGCGCCCACTTCATCGAGTTGGCCTGCAAGCGGAAGATCCCGCTGGTCTTCCTGCAGAACATTTCCGGCTTCATGGTCGGCGGGAAATACGAGGCCGAGGGCATCGCCAAAAACGGCGCCAAGCTGGTCACCGCCG
>CAZITK010000168.1:0-4073 GCA_964542145.1 uncultured Brevundimonas sp. | reverse complement strand
ATATGAAGCGGCCACTGTCGGTCACCCGCCCGATCACCGCCGCGTCGAGGTCCCACTTGGCGCAGACATCGAGCACCTCCTGCTCGCGGCCCGCCTTGGCGACCATGACCATCCGCTCCTGCGACTCGCTGAGGAGCATCTCGTACGGGGTCAATCCCCGCGCCCGCCGCGGCACGGCGTCGAGATCCAGCTCGATGCCCTTCCCCGCCCGGGCCGCCATCTCCACCGAGCTCGACGTCAGCCCCGCCGCGCCCATGTCCTGCACCCCGACCAAACAATCGCTGGCGAAGATCTCGAGACAGGCCTCGAGGAGCAGCTTCTCCATGAACGGGTCGCCGACCTGCACGGTCGGCAGCTTTTGATCGCTCTCGGCGTCGAACTCGGCCGACGCCATCGTCGCGCCGTGGATGCCGTCCCGCCCGGTGCGCGCACCGACGTAGAGCACCGGGTTTCCGACGCCCTCGGCGGTGCCGAAGAAGAGCTTCTCACTCTCGGCGATTCCGACGGTGAACGCGTTGACCAAGATGTTGCCGTCGTAGCTCGCGTCGAACTGCACCTCGCCGCCGACGGTCGGCACCCCCATGCAGTTGCCGTAGCCGCCGATGCCCGCGACCACCCCGCGCAGGAGCTCCGGCGTCTTCGGATGATCGGGCCGGCCGAAGCGCAGCGAGTTGAGCGACGCGATCGGCCGGGCGCCCATGGTGAAGACGTCGCGCAGGATGCCGCCCACGCCCGTCGCCGCGCCCTGATAGGGCTCGATGAAGGAGGGGTGGTTGTGGCTCTCCATCTTGAAGATGCAGGCGTCGCCGTCGTCGATGTCGATGACCCCGGCGTTCTCGCCCGGCCCGCAGATGACGCGCTCGCCCGTGACCGGGAACTTCATCAGTTGTGTCTTGGACGACTTGTACGAGCAGTGTTCGGACCACATGACCGAGAAAACGCCCAGTTCGACCTGGTTGGGCTCGCGACCCAGCCGGTCAACGAGGACCTGATACTCAGTGGAAGCCAGGCCGTATTCGGCCGCGAGGTCGGCTATGGATCTGTCGGGGGTCGTCTGGGGCGCGCTCATGGGTGGCGCTTCTAGCGGGCGTCGGGGCGCTAGGCTACATTTCGGATTATCGGCAGCGGTGTTTAGGCGGGCTCGATGGGAGGTGAGTATCCACAGAACGCCCCACAGGCGGAATTTCGAAGTGGATGACTCGTTGGTGCTATCGCCATTCCAGACGCGGCGCCGCTTTGGTGAGCCGTGAAATTCTCCGAATCCTTCATCGACGAGCTCAAGCAGCGGCTGCGGCCGTCCGACGTGATCGGGCGGTCGGTCAAGCTGAAGCGGCAGGGGCGTGAGTGGGCGGGCTTGAGCCCCTTCACCAAGGAGAAGTCGCCCAGCTTCTTCGTCAACGACGACAAGGGCTTCTTTCACGATTTCAGCTCAGGCAAGCACGGCGACATCATCTCCTTCCTGCAGGAGACCGAGCGCCTGAGTTTCGTCGAGGCGGTCAGCCGGCTGGCGGGGGAGGCGGGCATGGCCCTCCCGGCCGAGGATCCCCAGGCCGCCGCGCGCGAGGAGAGGCGAAAAGGCCTCGCCGACTGGATGGGGCTGGCCCAGAAGTGGTTCGCCGCGAATCTGCGTCGCTCGACCGGCGCCGCCGCGCGCGAGACCCTGATCCGGCGCGGCCTGCCCGAGGATCAATGGGACCGCTTCGGTCTGGGCTATGCGCCGGAGGGCCGCACCGGCCTGAAGGAGGCCCTGGTCCAGCGCGGGGCCAGGCCCGCCGATCTGGTCGAGGCCGGGCTGCTGATCCAGCCCGAGGGCGGCGGCCAGCCGTATGACCGGTTCCGCGACCGGCTGATCTTCCCGATCCTGGACGCGCGCGGCCGCATCGTCTCCTTCGGCGGCCGGGCGATGAACCCGGACGATCGGGCCAAGTATCTGAATGGGCCCGAGACGCCGCTCTTCCACAAGGGCGCGACCCTGTACGGCCTGCCCGAGGCCCGGCGGCTGCTGGGGGCGGCAGGCCAGGGACGCTCGGGGGACGACGCGACCATCGTGGTGGTGGAGGGCTATATGGACGTCATCGCCTGCCAGCGGGCTGGGGTGGCGGCCGTGGCGCCGATGGGCACGGCTCTGACCGAGGAGCAGATGGCGCTCCTGTGGCGCATCAGCCCCGAGCCGGTTCTCTGTTTCGACGGCGACAAGGCGGGCCAGAGGGCGGCCTATCGCGCCATCGAGCGGGCCCTGCCGCTGCTTCGTCCCGATCGCAGCTTTTCCTTTGTCACCCTGGCAGGGGGGCACGACCCAGACGATCTCCTGCGAGAGAAGGGGGCGCCGGCCCTGCGCGAGGCTCTGAAGGCGACCACCCCCTTCGCCCGCCTGTTGTTCGACCGCGAGCTGGCCGAGGCAGGGGCGCTCGATACGCCAGAAAAGGAAGCGGGCCTCAAGGCGCGACTGAGGAAGGCGGCGGCCACCATCGCCGATCCCGACCTGGCCCGGACCTACAAGGACTATCTGATCGGTCTGTTCTACGAGCGGGCGCGGCCGAGCGAGGGCGAGCGAAAACAGGCCTATCGCACGATCTACAAGGAGCGACAGTTCCGGCGGAGCGCGACCCCGGCGGGGATCACGCCGGAAGCCCGCGCCTCTCTGCCCGGACTCGCCCTAGACCCCAAGCCGCTGACGGCCGCCGTGATCGAAGGGCTTATCGCCCATCCCGGGGTGCTGCACGACCGAGCCGAGGTGCTGGAGACCCAAGGGGTCGGCGATCCGGCGCTGGATCGGATGGTATCGGACCTGGTGGCCCTGACCTATGAGGCGGACGACCTGGGCCGAGACCTGATCCGCGCCCGGCTCAAGGCCATGGGGCACGGCCCGGCGCTGACGCGGGTCGATCGCATGGCCGGGCGGGCGCACGCCCCGTTCCTGGCTGGAGCGCTGGAGACGGACCGGGCGGTCCAGGGCCTGACAACGGCGATCGACGCCCTGCTGCAGACCCTGGCCCTGAACAGGGCCCTGGACGAGCTGAAGCGCGATGGTGACCACTTCGACCACGCGGCCTTCGCCGGTCTGAAAGCCCAGCGCGACGCCCTTAGCCGCAGCCTGACCAGTGGGACGATCTGGGGCGAGGAAGCCAGCGGCCCACACTAGGCGCACCGCTCTGGCATAGGCCGTGAACACGACAGTTCGGACATGACTGCTGCTCGCCACGACAAGCGGTTCCGAAAGGGCCTCGGCCGGGCGGCGGCGATATGCCCTGTGTGCGCTCGCCGCCGGCAGCGAGCGCGAAATCCGCCGGGCCCCGGATTTGCGGTTCGAGAACGGGGTGCGCCCTTGACAGCCGGGGCCGCCGCCGCCATCTGGCGCGCTCGGGTCATCACGTCATGGCGCGCGAGGAAGAGGAGGCGGCTCGTTCAGCCGACCGTCCGGGCCGCGATCAGCGCCCCTCGCCCCCGATGGAGCCCGTTGTCGCAGACCGCCGCCGCCTGGCGATTTAGGTCCGGCTGAAAAGACCAACCCTTGGTTTCGTATCGCGCGGAGCCGGGTGGTCGCGTCTGCGGCATTCCATCGACAGATGACGTCTGAGGGCCGCGTGTCCGCTTCGTAACCAACGAAGTCGCCGGGCGTTGTATTTTTGTCGCGAGGCGTGCGCGTTCCCTGTAGAGCGCTCGCGGAGCGCGACTGGAGAGAGACTGAATGAGCGCCCAAACCGAGACCCCGGAAGCCGACACCAGCAACGACGGTCCGCTGCTCGACCTGACGGACGCCGGGGTCAAGAAGTTCATCAAGCAAGCCAAGGCCCGCGGCTACGTCACCATGGACGAGCTGAACAAGGTCATGCCGTCCGAGGAGGTCACGCCCGACCAGATCGAGGACACGCTCGCCATGCTGTCCGAGATGGGCGTCAATGTCGTGGAGGCCGAGGAAGACGCCCAGGAGGCGAACTCCACCCAGGTCGCCGAGCGCGCCGATACGGCCGTCGCCGAGACCCCCGCCAGGCCTGCCTATGACCGCACCGACGATCCGGTGCGGATGTATCTGCGCGAGATGGGCTCAGTGGAACTGCTGAGCCGCGAGGGCG
>CAZITK010000167.1:0-4119 GCA_964542145.1 uncultured Brevundimonas sp. | reverse complement strand
GCGGCTGAACGACGCGGCGTTGGGGCAACTGCTGGAGCGGGCCGAAACGCACGAGAGGAGGGCGCTGCCGCTCTCATCCGAAGCGCGGCAGGCGCTGCTGGCCCTGGCGGACGGGGACGGGCGCTATCTGCTGACCATGGCCGAGACCCTGTTCGCCCTGCCGGAGACGGTCGGGAAACTGGACGTCCAAGGATTGGCGGGCACGCTGCAACGCCGCGCGCCGGCCTACGACAAGAGCCGCGAGGAGCACTACAACCTTATCTCAGCCCTGCATAAGTCGGTGCGGGGGTCGGACCCGGACGCGGCGCTCTACTGGCTGGCGCGGATGCTGAACGGGGGCGAAGATCCTCTCTATCTGGCCCGCCGGATCGTTCGGATGGCGGTCGAGGACATCGGCGAGGCCGACCCCCTGTCCATCCTGGTCGCCAATGCGGCCAAGGACACCTACGACTTCCTGGGGTCGCCGGAGGGTGAACTGGCCCTGGCCCAGGCGGTGGTGCATCTGGCCACCGCGCCCAAGTCGGTGGCCGTCTATGAGGCCTACAAGGCCGCCGCCCGCGCCGCCCGCGAGACCGGCAGCCTGATGCCGCCGGCCCATATCCGCAACGCCCCGACCAAGCTCATGAAGTCGCTCGGCTACGGCCGGGGCTATCAGTACGACCCGGACACACCGGAGGGGTTTTCAGGCGCGACCTTTTTCCCTGACGAGATGGAGCGCCGGGTGTTCTACAAGCCCAAGGGCGAGGGGCACGAGGCCAAGATTCGCGAGCGGCTGGACCGCTGGGCCGCGCTGCGTGAACGGCTCCAAGCCGAGAACAACAACGGAGACGATCAAGCGTGACCGAGACCATGGGGGGACGGAGCCGGCGCGTGCTGCTCCTGATCGCGGCGGGGCTGATCGTCGCGGGGGCGGCGCTGCTGGCCCTGGCCTGGGCGACGGCGGCGTACACGGACCATCAAGCCTATGCGGCGGCTCTGGATGCGTTGCGCCAGAGCCTGGGGGCCGACCCCTCGCCGGCCGATCACGCCGAGGCGACGGGGCGGTTCGTGGCGTTGCAGGAGCAGTACCGCACGGCCAAGTGGGCCTATGCCGACGCGGGCTATGCGGCCCTGGCCTGGGGCGTGCTGATCATCATGGCCTTGCGTGCGCGTCGCCGCGTGGCGGCCGTGGGCTGGGCCTCGCGGCGGGCGCTGCTGGTCACCCTGCCGATGATCGCGGGACTGGGTTTGGTGCTGTTCGGGCTGATCATGTCAGCCTGGCAGCCAGCGCAGCGCCAGCAGCTGCCCGACTGGCATGAGGGGCTGAACCTGGCGTTCTTCAGCGCCTTCGCCTTTATCGGGCTGATCGCGCCTTTCGTCATCGCCTTCGCGCTGTCCCCGATCTTCTTCAGTCGGCGCGTTCCGGCCGCGCCCTGGACGCTGAGGGGATCGCGCAGCTGGGCCGGCGCGGCAGTGATCACTGGGCTGTATCTGCCGCCGATTCTTGGCGCGCTGGTGCTGATCGCCTCGGCGCTGCAGCCCGGCGGGTGGGCGGCATCGGCCGGTGGAGCTATCCTGATGTGGTCGCTGCTGAATGGCCGGGCGATCTGGCTGGGGGCGCGCAGCCGACCGGAACGTAACTTGCCAAACGGCCGGGAGGGGCGCTTACTTCCAGCGTCACGCTTGGGAGGGCCTGATGGTTGACGTTGCCTCGCCACCGACCGTGCGGACGCCGTGGCACCTGTGGGTAGTCGGGGTGTTCGCCATTCTGTGGAACAGCTTCGGCTGCCTCGACTTCACCATGACCATGATCCGGCCGGAGGCCTGGCTGGCCCAGTGGAATCTAACCCAGTCCCAGCTGGCCTATTTTGAAGCCATGCCGGGCTGGACTTTCGTGGCCTGGGGTGTCGGCGTGTGGGGCGGAGCCATCGGCGGGCTGTTGCTGCTGCTGCGTCGGAGGCTGGCCTTCCCGGTCTTCGCGATTTCCTTTTTGGGCTGGCTGGCTGGGGCGATCTACGCCTTCGTGCTCTCGGACGGGATGGAGGCCATGGGGTCGATGTGGCCGATGCAGGCTCTGATCGGCGCCATGTGCCTGGCCTTCATCGGCTACGCCCAGTGGATGGCGAAGCGGGGCGTGCTCCGCTAAGCCCTCGGGCGTGAGCCGCCAGCCCGTTTCCCTGACCGATGACGAGGTCGCCGCCGTCCGTTCGTGGGTGGTGCATGAGGACGCGCACGTGCTGGCGCTGAACAAGCCCAGCGGCCTGTCCAGTCAGGGCGGGCGGATCAAGGCGCACACGCTGGATGATCTGCTCTGGGCCTTCGCTCGGTCGAACGGCAAGCGGCCGGAGCTGGTGCATCGGCTGGACCGCGACACTTCGGGCGTCATCCTGGCGGCGCGGACCAAGCCGGCGGCGGGGTTCCTGGGCAAGGCGCTCCAGGGGCGACGAGTGAAGAAGACCTATCTCGCCCTGGTCGCAGGCGCGCCCGAGCCGCGCGAGGGACGGATCGACCGGCCGCTGCGTCGCGAGGAAATTGGCCGCGAGGCCTATTCCCGGGTGGTCGAGCCGGAGGTGGAGGGGGCGCAGGCCGCGGAGAGCCTGTACCGCACCCTGGCGACGTCGGAGACGGGCGCCCTGATCGAACTGCGGCCCCTGACGGGACGGATGCATCAGCTGCGAGTGCATATGGCCGCGATCGGGCGGCCGCTGGTGGGAGACGTGCGTTATGGCGGCGCGCTGACACTGGCGGGGCGCGCGGCGCCGCGGCTGATGCTGCACGCCTGGAGGATCGCCGCGCCGCATCCGGAGGGCGGCGAGCTGACGGCGGAGGCGCCGGTTCCCGACGACATGCGCGTCCTGGCCGGGGCAGCGGGACTGGACCTTTCCGGCTGACGGAACCGCCGTCGCCCGCGACCGCTTTCTCCCGGGAACACCGGGAGTTGTCGTCATGAAGCGTTTCAGCCTCGTCATCGCCGCCGCCGCCTCGACCCTCGTCGTCTCGGGCTGCGCCAGCCTGGCGCCCTATGGCCCGCAGATGGGCGCGGGCGGCCAGGGCTATTACGAACAGCGGATCGAGCGCGACCGCTGGCGGGTGACCTATAACGGCGTCGGGGCGCCGGGGCCGGTGGCGGACCTAGCGCTTCTGAGGGCGGCGGAGCTGACGCGCCAGAACGGCTATGACTGGTTCGAGGTGACCCAGCGCTGGATCGATGGCCGACCCGACAGCGCCGGGGGCGTGCGCCCCTCTGTCGGGATCGGGGCCGGTTCGGGCCGCTACGGCGGATATCGCAGTTCCGGCCTGGGCGTGGGGGTAGGGCTGAACTTCTCCGGCCCGTCCCCGACCTCGACCAGTCTGGAGATCCTGATGGGGCGTGGCGAGCGACCCGGCCGGCGCGAGGCCTATGACGCGCGGAGCGTAGAGGAGAGCCTGGGCATGCGGATGCGCTAGGTTCAACCGAAATTCAGCCCATTGTTCATTTTCCATCGGCATTTGGGTCCGGCACCATCGCTTGTCATCCGGGAAGTCGCGCCAGCGACTATTCTCCTCGCCCAGACTAGCCCTATCCTCACCATTCGCGGTTTCTTTCGGGGCGCGCTAAGCCTTCGCTCATGACGCCCGTCCAGCCCGCGCCGCGCCTGCCCTTGGAAGCCTGGGGGCGACGGTTGCTGGCGGCCGTTCAAGCGCGGACCGATCGAAGCAGGATCGGGCGCTGGGCGTTCGAGTTTCTGATGTTCGGCATCAAGCAGGCCTGGGCCTGTCTGTTCGGCGGGCTGATGCTGGCGCTGCTGCTCGGCACCTTTCTGGTCTATCCGGCCGAGGCGCCCTTGGCGCGCTATGACTTCCTGGTGATCGGGGCGGTGGCCATCCAGGCGGGGATGCTGATTCTGAGGCTGGAGACCTGGGAAGAGGCGCGGGTCATCCTGATCTTCCACATCGTCGGCACCGTGATGGAGCTATTCAAGACGGCGGCGGGCAGCTGGATCTATCCCGAGCCCAGCCTGCTCCGGATCGGCGAGGTGCCGCTGTTCTCTGGGTTCATGTACGCGGCGGTGGGCAGCTACATCGCGCGGATATGGCGAATCTTCGACATCCGCTTCCGCCACTACCCGCCGCTGTGGACGACGTGGCTGCTGGCGGCGG
>CAZITK010000166.1:0-4128 GCA_964542145.1 uncultured Brevundimonas sp. | reverse complement strand
ACTCCTTATCGAGCACATCGACCCGTCCGTCCTGGCCGAGACCCAGCCAGGAAAACTGATCCCGCCGCTGCATGGGGCCCTGCTGAAGAACGAGCAGGACGTCATGCTGTTCGAGCGCCTCGCCTTCCTGTCCCGCCGCGAGAGCATGCGCTGAGGCCCCGGGCCCGCGGTCGCCAGTCGCTCATTTCGGTCTTGCCCCCGAGCGCGTCGCAACGCATCGTCCGGACCTGCCAGGGGAAGACATGGTGCAAGAGTTCGCGTGGGTGATCGGCGCCGTGATGGCGGGGGTCGCGGCGGTCAGCTATCTGATCGGCTCAATTCCGTTCGGCGTGCTCCTGACCCGCGCGGCGGGCGCAGGCGACGTGCGCGCCATCGGCTCGGGCAATATCGGCGCGACCAACGTGCTGAGGACCGGCCGAAAAGATCTGGCGCTGGCTACTCTGGTTCTGGACGCCGGCAAGGGCGCCTTCTGCTATGTGATGGCCAAGGTCATCCTGGGCGGCGACCTGGCCCCGGCTCTGGCGGGCGGCGCGGCCTTGCTCGGACATCTCTTCCCGGTCTGGCTGAAGTTCAAGGGCGGCAAGGGCGTGGCGACCTTCTTTGGTCTGATCCTGGCCGCCGTGTGGCCTCTGGGCATCCTCGCCGGGCTGGTTTGGATCGGGATGGCGACGGCGTTGCGGTACTCGTCTCTTGCGTCTCTCACCGCATCGGCCGCCACCCCGATCCTTGCGCTGATCCCACTCGGCATGTTCGGACTGCCCACGCCTTGGGCCACGGTCGGCATGGCCACCTTCGCCGCGATCCTGATCTGGTTGCGCCACCGCGACAATATCGGGCGGCTGCTCAAGGGCGCCGAGCCCCGCCTGGGCCAGAAGGCCGGCTGATGAACGACGGCGAGCGCCTTGCCCGTCTGACCCTGGCTCGCGCCGACCGTGTCGGTCCCGTCGCCTTTCGCCAGCTGATCGCCCGCTTCGGCTCGGCCGCCCGCGCGGTGGAGGCCCTGCCTGATCTCGCTCGACGCGGTGGCGCGCGCGACTACACCCTGCCTGAGCCGCGTCGCATCGAGGCTGAACTCGCCGGCGGCGACCGACTGGGCGCGCGCCTGCTGACCGCGCTCGATGAGGGCTGGCCGCGCATGCTGGCGGCCCTGGACGCGCCCCCGCCCCTGCTCTGGCTTCGCGGCGACGCGGCCTTGCTCAACCGGCCGTCCGTGGCCGTTGTCGGCGCCCGTGTCGCCTCGGCCGCGGGGTGTCGCATCGCGCTCGGCCTCGCCCGCCAGCTGGGCGTGGCGGGCCATGTCGTGGTTTCGGGCCTCGCTCGCGGAATCGACGCCGCAGCTCACCAGGGCGCCTTGGAGAGCGGCACGGTCGCCGTCCTGGCCGGCGGGGTGGACGACGTCTATCCGGCCGAGCACGACGACCTCTATCGCCGCATCGTCGAGATCGGCGCCGTGGTCTCCGAAAGCCCGGTCGGCGCCCGCGCCACCGCTCGCGACTTTCCGCGTCGCAACCGCATCATTTCGGGTCTGTCGCGCGGCGTGATCGTGGTCGAGGCCGAAATTCGATCCGGCTCGCTGATCACCGCCGGCCTGGCCGCCGAACAGGGCCGCGACGTCTTCGCCGTGCCCGGATCACCGCTGGATCCCCGCGCACGCGGGCCCAATGATCTGCTGCGCAACGGGGCCATCCTGTGCGAGGGAATCGAGGACGTGGCCCGCGCCTTTGAGACCCTTCGCCGCCTGGACGATACGGGCCACCGCGTCGAATGGGATGTCGTCCCCGATGAGGTTGATAGCGACGCAATGACGCGTGTCGCCGCGCTTCTATCGCCCACCCCGGTTTCGCGCGACGACCTGGCCCGCGCCGCGGGCCTGAGCGCGAGCGAAACCGCGGCCGCCCTTCTGGAGCTCAGCCTCGCCGGCCGCGCCGCACTCCTCTCCGGCGATCGGGTTTGCGCCGCCTAAGTGCGGCTCGGCGTCCGGGCGAGGGACTGGCGCAGCTGCCCCCGTCGCAAACCGATCCGCCCGACGCGGCATCAGCGACGGGTGAGTCGCGGCCAGGACATCGAACCCTCATGCTGTCAGGACGTGATACCGATCGCCACGAAAAAGGGCGAAGCTGACAGCTTCGCCCTTCACGTACGCCCCTAGGGCAATCTATCAGAACGGATTGCGAAGGATGTCGCCGAGACCGCCGAAGCTGGCCTTGAGGCCAACGTAAAAGTACCGGCCCAGCGGGCTGGCCGGATAATCCGATAGGCCCCGCGCCGGCTCCTGATTGCCGATGTTGTTGACGCCCCCGTAAATGGAGAACTCATCGTTTAGGTTGTAGCGCACCTGGATATCGTGGGTCGAACGGCCGTCATAGTTACGGAAGCGCGGATCGATGAAGTCGTCGGGTACGCCCTCATACCGCCGCGTCTCGCTCGTCCAGTTGTAACCGTAGTTCACCAGCAGGTCATTCCACTCCCAGGTGATGTCGGCGCTGCCCTGCCATTCGGGAACGCGCGCCTGGCCGACTGTCTGGTCCGAGCTGAGCGGATCGCTGGGATCTTCCGTGAAGGTCAGTTCTTCGGTCTTGCCCGCGATAACCCCAAAGCCAAACCGCCCGATGTTGCGATCAATCCCAAAGTCCGCCGGGTCCAGGACATAGCGGGCCGACAGATCGTAGCCGCGAGCGACATAAGAGGCGACGTTGACACCAAACTGCTCGAAGTAGTCGATTTGGCTGTTGGTAGGGCTCCGTGAAACCAGATCACAGAACTGATTGGGTTGCGGGAGATCGTAGCACTTGTTGACGATGTTTTGCGCCGAGAAGAACTGGATCGCGTCCTTCAACTCGATGTCATAATAGTCGATGGCCAACGAGAAGCCGCTGAGGAAACGCGGCGTCAGGACGAAGCCGACCGTGAAAGTGTCCGCCGTCTCGGCGCCCAGATCAGGGTTTCCGCCGATCACCCCTTCGATGGACGACGAGGAGATATTGTTGAACAGATAAGGGTCGTTCGGGCCATAGCCCAGCACGGCGCGGCAGTTGGCCTCACGGACCGCCGGGTTGATGCCGAGTTGATAATTGTCGTCATCGCACGGGTCGCTGAGGATGGCGAAGGTTTGCGACGGCGGCAGGAACAGTTCCGAAATATTCGGCGCACGAACCGCGCGTGCCGTGGTCGCCCGGAAGGCCAAATCGTCGATCACCGACCAGCGCAGACGCCCTTCCCAGGCCTCGGTTTCGCCGACGGTGCTGTAGTCGGAATAGCGATATGCGCCCTCGACCCGGAGATCTTGAATGAATGGCACATCCCGGACCAGCGGAACGAGAAGTTCGGCGAAGACCTCCTTCACGTCGAAATCGCCACGGAGGGTGGTGCCGGCCCCAAGCCAGGTGACGTCATAACCAACCTGGTCGGCCAGAACCTCCTCGGTGGACGGGATCGAAAGCGCCTCTTCGCGGCGATACTCTCCGCCGAGCACGAACGACACGGGTCCCGCCGGCAGGCTGAACCACGGCGAACTGTCGCCCGTGATGAAGCCGTTGATGACGAACTGCTCGATCCGATCACGGGAGGTCGAGTCGGTCATGACCCAGGCGAGCGCCTCGGCCGACGGAGAGCCGTCGCCGAAGATATTCAACGGCACACACCCCGAGTTCGCTCCCGGTGTGAAGGTCGTCCCCCAGGTCGCCGGGTCGAACGGGCTGGACCCCATTCCCTCCGAGTTCCCGAACGGGATGGCGTTCGGATCCAGGTTGGAACGGCAGACGATATTTCCATTCGCCGTTCCGGTCAGAAACTGGCCTTCGTCGACGGCGTCGACGGCGGCGTAGAAACGCTCATTGATCCGATTGTTGAGCTCGGTGTTGGTCTCGGACGTGCGGCCATAGTTGACCGAAAACTCGTAACCGATGTTGGACGTCAGATCGCCTTCGAACCCGACGACCAGGCGCGTGGTGTCGCGCTCGACGTCACGAAGAATGAAGCCCAGATCGAAGTTGTCGCGGGCGAGGAGAATACCTGGTCCGGGCAGCGTACCCCCGAAATAGGCTTCATAGATCTCCCGGCCAAACGGGGTCGCGAGGCCGTCCGGCGCCAGGGCGGCCTGGCGAGCCACCTCGGGGATGAAGGGATTGT
>CAZITK010000165.1:0-4146 GCA_964542145.1 uncultured Brevundimonas sp. | reverse complement strand
CTGGCTCTGCGGTCGCTCGCCAGAACTCTACCCGAAACTGGACCTCGCCCTGGGGGGCCACGCGGTGGAGGATGTCGGGTTCGACGACGCCGGGCTCGGCGTCGGGCGTGAGAAGCCGCTCCTGCGCCCGTCGTCGGGTGTCGGTGATCGTGTAGAGAAGCCGGCCGCGCACAACCCGAATGAGGCCCCAGACCCCGGCCTTGGTCTTGTGATCGGCCAGCAGGCCGGCCGGAACGGTGTCCTCGGTGAAGATGGCCGTGCTTCGATACGCCGCCAGGCCAGGCGGCAGTGATGTCGGGTTTTCGCCGATCATGAGCTGGCCCCGCTCCGTGCGGCCTTTACGCTTTCGAGCGGTATGCCGCCGCGCCCTCCGGGGCCGGACTGATAGGCGACAGCAAGCGACAGGCTCTGGGCGATGCGTTCGGCCTTGGCCTGCATGGCCTGGGCCGCCGCCGCCGACAACAGCTCATTGGTCGTGGCGCGCCACAGATCCAGCCAACGCGTGAAGGCGGCCTCGGTCATCTCACTGGCATGAGGCAGATGCGCCGCCAGGGGGTTGCCCTTGTAACGGCCGCTGGTCAGCATGACGGAGGACCAGAAGGCCCTCAGCCTGTCCAGATGGTGCGGCCAATCTCCCACGGCCGCGTTGAAGATCGGCCCCAGCATCGCATCCGTCCGGACCCGGTCGTAGAAGAGGTCGACGACGGCGGCGATCTCCGCCTCATTGGGCAGTTGAGTGTTCATGGCGTCATCCTCGAACCGGCGCCACCCGTTCGCGCGAAGTGCGAATTCGCTCGACCAGGGCGTCGCCGAGCAGGGGCTTTTCCACCAGCCAGGCGCCGGCCCGCCGGATGCGAGCTCGAACGCCGCGGCCGGGATGGGTCGCCGTGAAGATCACCGGCGTATCATAGCCGCTTCGGCGCAGGTCTTCCACGGTTTCGAGACCCCTGTCGCCGCACGCGAGGTCCAGCACCAGGCAGTCGATCCGCGACAGGGCTTCGGCGGACCCGAACTCGCGCACATCACACACGGTTCGCACCACCATTCCTTCGAGCTCCAGGGCGAAGCGTAGGGCGGACCGCACTGCGGGATGAGGGTCGGCGACCAGCACCGTCAGTCCATCCTGGGTCATTCGAAACTCCTCCGGTCTTGGCGTCCCGATCCGGCGACCCTTGACCCGACGCATCGGCGTTCTCCGGTCAGGCCGCCTGTTTCCAGGTCGGCTCGAGCGGCACGTGGGGCGGGCATTCGGCGATGGCGCCGAGGGGAAGGCCGCCCAGTTCGTTGGCGTAGTTGTGGTTGACGTCGCGGTGGTGGGCTTCGTCGGCGCGCACCACCAGCACGACGTCTCGCAGGGTCGCCGTGTCCGGCAGTCCCCAGTAGCGCTTGGCGATCTCGGGCGCCGGGACATTGGGGCTGCGGCCCTCGTCAATCTCGGCGAGGTAATGGGTGTAGCTGATCACCGCCTCCTCCTCGAAATAGCCCACCACGCGGTGAGCCGTCTTGGCGTGGACCAGATAGAGAGCGAAGAAGAACAGATAGAAAACCCACTGCACCCCGATGATCACGGCTCGCTCGAAGACGGTGGGTTTGGCGACCTCGATGAAGGTCATCAGATGCATGCGCTCGTTTTCGGCCTCATCCATCAGGGTCTTGATCCAGCCCCTGTCGTCACACATCCGGCGCAGACAGGCGAGGTGGTTGATGGTGGCGCCGACCATGCCGGGAACCGCCGCCACGGTCTCCAGGACCACAGCGCGGTGGCCGTATCGCTTGGCGAAGAAGGTGTCGGCCGTCCACCGCAGCAGCTTGGTGAAACCGAAGGCCACGCGATCCGAGAGGCCTTTGGGCTGGTGATGTACGCTGAGATCGGTGAAGGGGGTGATCATGTCAGTCGTTCCGTCGACGGATTGTTGTGTCGAGGCGACGAATTAGGCGGGGGGGCGGCTCAAGGATATTTCGCTCTTTCCCCTATGGGACGGTCCCTAAGGAGAATTCCGGAGTTGACCTCCTGGCCGATAGACACGGAAGGCGAGCGACGATGTCCATGACTGACGCTCTTTCCTTCAGGTCGCTCGCCCCTCCGCGCTTATCGGCCCGCGCGGCCTGTTTGGTGGCGGTCATATTCGTTCTCATCGGCGCCCTGGTCCGCCTGGGCCTGGCCGATCACCTTCAGCAACGCGCGACCTTCCTTGTCTTCCTGCCCGCGGTGGTGGCCGCCGCCGCGGCGTCCGGCCTGGGGCCCGGCCTGTTCGCCGTGGTGCTGGGGGCGGCCGCAGGCCTGGCGTGCGATCGGCTGACGGGGTCTCTGGGTCTCGGCAATGCGATCGCCGCCGTCGTCTTCATCGCCATCGGCGCCAGCGTCGCGGTCGGCGGCGAATGGTTTCAACGCGCCCGTCGACAGATGGAGGCCGTCAATCGCGACCTGGCCCGTCGGGAAGCCCATCTGCGCTCGATCCTGGACACGGTGCCCGACGCCATGGTCGTGATCGACGAGGCCGGCCTGATCAAGGACTTCAGTCCTGCCGCCGAGCGGCTTTTCGAGTGGAGCGCCGCGGAGGTGACGGGGCGAAACGTCAGCCTGTTGATGCCCTCTCCCTATCGAGACGCTCATGACTCCTATCTCGAACGCTACTACCGCACCGGGGAGCGGCGCATCATCGGCACGGGCCGGGTGGTGGTTGGCGAGCGGCGCGACGGATCGACCTTCCCGCTGGAACTGTCGGTTGGCGAAATGAAGGTGGGCGACACGCGATTTTTCACGGGCTTTATCCGAGACCTCACGGAGCGCCGGCGCACCGAGGTCCGGCTACAGGAACTCCAGAGCGAACTGGTGCATGTTTCGCGCCTGACGTCCCTGGGAGAAATGGCTTCGGCCCTGGCGCACGAGATCAATCAGCCCCTTTCGGCCATCGCCAACTACTTGCGCGGCAGCCGGATACTGCTGGCTCGAGAGGATGTGCCGCTGGACAGGGTCTCCGAAGCGGTGGGCCAGGCCGCCGACCAGGCCTTGCGCGCAGGCGAGATCGTCCGACGGCTTCGCGACTTCGTGGCGCGCGGCGAAACCGAGCGCGCGCTTGAGAGCATGCCCAAGCTGATCGAAGAGGCGTCGGCCCTGGCGCTGGTCGGATCTCGCGAGCATGACATCCGGACACGCTTCGACCTGGACCCGGACGTGGATCTGGTGCTCGTGGACCGGGTGCAGATTCAGCAGGTTGTCATCAACCTTTTGAGGAACGCGGTCGACAGCCTGTCGCTCACGCCGTCCGGCCTTCGCGAACTGGAGGTCGTGGTCAGCACCGGAGAAAACGACATGGCGCTGATCCAGGTGCGGGACACAGGGCCCGGCGTCAGCCCGGAGGTGGCGGAGCGCCTGTTTCAGCCCTTCATCACCACCAAGCGCGCCGGGATGGGCGTGGGTCTGTCCATCTCGCGCACGATCGTCGAAGCCCACGGCGGGCGCATCTGGGCCGAACCCAACCCCGACGGCGGCGCCGTCTTCAGCTTCACCCTTCCACGCCTAAGCCGTCAGGAGGTGTTCGGTGACGAGTGATCCCATCGTCTATATAATCGACGATGACCCGGGTGTCCGGGGGTCCCTGGAGTTTCTGCTGGAATGTGCGGGGCTCAATGTCCGCGCCTTCGCTTCGGCGGACGCTTTTCTCGAAGCGGAGCCGCCGCTGGACAACGCCTGTGTCGTTACCGACGTCCGCATGCCGGGCATGAACGGCGTGGAGTTGGCTCGGTCTCTGAAGGCGTCGGGCTCGGCCGCCCCGGTCATCGTCATCAGCGGCCACGCCGACGTGCCCATGGCGATTCAGGCGATGAAGGCGGGCGTCGCGGATTTCATCGAGAAACCTTTTTCCGACGATGTCCTGGTCGAAGCGGTTGGCGAGGCGCTTCGCCGGCATTCGGATCGCCAGGCCGGCGTCGCGGAACGAACCCAGATCAGGGAGAGACTGGCCACCCTGTCACGGCGCGAGGCGGACGTCCTGCGGGGCCTGGCCGCCGGTCACGCCAACAAGGTCATCGCCCACGATCTCGATATCAGCGCGCGGACCGTCGAGGTCTATCGGGCCAACCTCATGACGAAATTGGGCGCGCGCAGCCTGTCGGAGGTGATCCGCATGGTCACCCGGGCCGAGG
>CAZITK010000164.1:467-4172 GCA_964542145.1 uncultured Brevundimonas sp. | reverse complement strand
GGCATGCTGCTTCTGGCCATCCTGGGCGTCACGGCCGGCGCCGCCTTCGCCCTGTTCGCCTGGCGCGCGCCCCGCCTTGCACCCGGCGGCCTCTTCGCCCCGGTCAGCCGCGAGGCGACTCTGGTGCTCAACAACCTGTTCCTGGCCGTCGCCGCGGCCACCGTGCTGCTCGGCACCCTCTATCCGCTGTTGCTGGAGGCCGCGACCGGCCAAACCATCTCGGTCGGTCCGCCCTATTTCAACCTGACCTTCACCCCGCTGATGGCGGTCGCCGCCCTGATCCTGCCGGCCGGGCCTCTGCTGGCGTGGAAGCGCGGTGATCTCAGGGCTGTGGCTCAGCGGCTGATTTGGGCGGCAGGCCTGGCGCTTCTGGCCGGGTTCGCCGTCATGGCGATGACATCGCTCTCCGAGGCCATGACGGCCTTGGGCGTCGCCATCGGGGCCTGGCTGATCCTGGGAACCCTGGCCGAACTGTTCGAGCGCGTGCGGCTGTTCCGCGTTCCCCTGGCCGAGGTCGGGCGCCGGATGAAGGGTCTGCCGCGCGGCGCCTGGGGCATGACCCTGGCCCATGTCGGCCTCGGCGTCTTCGTCTTGGGCGCGGTGGTCGAGACGGGGCTGAAGGTCGAGACCGCGGCTGTCATGTCGCCGGGCGATCCAGCCCTGGCCGTGGCCGGCTGGCAGGTCAGCCTCGACGACGTCCGCATTGTCGAAGGCCCCAACTATCTGGCCGAACAGGGCGCCTTCACCGTCTCGCGCGACAGCGGGGCGGCGGCCCGCGCCATCACCGCTGAGCGGCGCTTCTGGCCCGCCGGCGGCCAGACCACCACCGAGGTAGGCCTCGATTTTCGGGGTCTGGACGACGTCTATCTGGTGCTGGGCGAGCGTCGCGCCGGCTCCGAGGGCCAGCCAGCCTGGAGTGTGCGCGCCTATTACAATCCCTGGGCCCGGCTGATCTTTTTGGGGCCCGCCCTGATGGCGCTGGGCGGCCTTGTCTCCCTGACCGATCCGCGCCTGCGCGTGGCGGTGACGCGGCGGCGGAAGTCGTGATCCGACGCCTCGCCCTTCCCCTGCTGGCCGCACTCGCGCTCGCCGGCGCGACGATCGCCCAGGACGTGGCCGCACCGGACCAGCCCCTGGCCGATCCCCGGGCCGAGGCCCGCGCCCAGCGCCTGTTCGCCGACATCCGCTGTGTCGTCTGTCAGCACGAATCCATCGCCGACAGCCCGGCGGGTCTGGCCGGCGACCTGCGTCGTCTGGTCCGCGAGCAGGTCGAGGCCGGCGCAACCGATGGCCAGATCGAGCAGGAACTGGTCAACCGCTATGGCGATTTCATCCTGTTTCGCCCACCGCTGAACGCCCTGACCGTGATCCTCTGGGGCCTGCCCTTCGTGTTGGGGCTGGGGGGGCTGGCCGCCTTCCTGGCCTGGGCGCGTCGTCGTCGCACGCCGGTCCAGCCCCTGACCCCCGCCGAGGAGGCCGAACTGGCCGCTCGCCTCGACCGCGACGACGTGTGAGCACGGCGACGACGCGCCTCGGGCCTCGGCCTCCGTTCGGACGCAACCTCGCCGCATCCTGGGCGCTGACCTTTCCGAAGCTTAAGTTGCGCGGCTTGGCATCGCCCGCCATGCCTCTATATCTCGACGCGAGAACCGTCGCGGGCCCGCGCGGCCCGCTGCTGATCAAGGATGACCATGCTGAAGCGTAAGGAGTTCATGCTCGGGGCCGTGGTCGGCCTGGGCTTCGCCGCCGCCGCCACCGCCGGGGGCGTCATCGAATGGCCGGGCGCCCATGCCCAGGAACGCCCCGCCGCCCGCGCCGGCCAGCTGATTCCGACCGCCGGCGCCGCCGGACTGGCTTTTGCACCGCCCCCGGGCGCTCCGCTCAGCTTCGCCGACATCTTCGACCAGGTCGCCCCGGCGGTGGTTCAGATCGACGTCCGCACCCGCACGCCCCGCCCCCAGATGGGCGGGCTGGAGCGCCTCTTGCCGTTCCCTTTCAACCAACTGCCGCAGGCCCCGCGCGGCCCGGCGCCCGGCGAGAGCGAAGATGACGAGGGCATTGAGGGCGCCGGCTCTGGCTCGGGCTTCTTCATCTCGGCCGACGGCTACATCGTCACCAATAACCACGTGGTCGCCAATGCCGAGGAAATCACTGTCAAGCTGACCGACCGCCGCGAATTCAAGGCGACGGTCATCGGCCGCGACGAGGGCACCGACCTCGCCGTGATCAAGGTCGAAGGCGGCTCCTTCCCCTTCGTCAGCTTCGAGGAATCGGCCGAGCCGCGCGTCGGCGACTGGGTCGTCGCCGTCGGCAATCCCTTCTCCCTGGGCGGCACCGCCACGGCCGGGATCGTCTCGGCCAAGTCGCGCGAGATCGGCCAGGCCTCGGCTTATAACGACTTCATCCAGATCGACGCCGCCATCAATCGCGGCAACTCCGGCGGTCCGACCTTCGACATCTACGGCCGGGTGATCGGGGTGAACACGGCGATTTTCTCGCCGACCGGCGGATCGGTCGGCATCGGCTTCGCCATTCCGGCGTCGGTCGCGCGCGAGGTCACCAGCCGCTTAATGCGCGGCGAGACGATCGAGCGAGGCTATGTTGGTGTCACGATCGGGCCGTTGATCACGGGCGCGGCGGCGGCGGCGGGCCTGCCCGATGATCAGAAAGGCGCGGTCATCGTTGATGTCACCCCGGGTGGACCGGCCGCCCGCGCCGGAATTGTGGCCGGAGACATCGTGGTGTCCATCAACGGTCAGGCCGTGGAAAACCAGACTGAGGTCACCCGACGCGTGGGGCAAGCCAAGCCGGGCGATGACATTCAGATTGGGGTGATTCGCGAGGGCCGCACGCGGACGCTCACCGCGCGCGCGGATACTCGGCCTTCCGAGACCGAGCTGAATCGCCTGCGTGAAGGCGGTTCCGGGGCGCTTGAGGTCGCGCCTGACTCGGCGGCCGGAACCGTAGTGGCCGGACTGCGAGTCGCGGAGATCACCCCCGCGCTACGTCAACGCTACAGCCTTCCTGAATCGACCAGCGGTGTCGTCGTGACGGGTGTCGAGACGGGCGGTGACCGGCGCTTTACGCCCGGGATCGTCATTTTCCGGGCTCTAACCAGCCCCGTGGCGTCGGTGGCCGACTTGCAGGCGGCGGTTCGTCAGGCGCGGCAGGCGGGCCAGGACAGCATTTTCCTGCTTATCCGCACCCCGAACGGCAACCAGTCGGTGGTGATGGAACTGCCCGAGACCGACTGACGACTGACCTGATCGCCGCCGATGCGTTACCATCGGCGGCGATTCTTTCCCCGGGGGCTTTAGCGATGCGGATTCTGGTGGTTGAGGACGACGCCGAGGCCGCCGGCGCCATGGTCCGGGGCCTGACCGAGGCCGGCCATGAGCTGGTCCACGCGCCCGACGGCGCCTACGGGCTGATCGAGGCCCAGAAGGGCGGCTTCGACGTGCTGATCGTCGACCGGATGATGCCGCGCCTGGACGGGGTCGGCATGGTCGAGACCCTGCGCGGCATGGGCGACCAGACGCCGGTGCTGTTCCTCTCGGCGCTGGGCGAGGTCGAGGACCGGGTCACGGGCCTCAAGGCCGGGGCCGATGACTATCTGGTCAAGCCTTATGCCTTCGCCGAACTCATCGCGCGGGTCGAGGCCCTGGCCCGACGACGCGAGACCGGCGGCGTCCAGACCGTGCTCAA
>CAZITK010000164.1:0-457 GCA_964542145.1 uncultured Brevundimonas sp. | reverse complement strand
CGCCCGCACCGTCCACCGGGGGGAGACCGAGATCGACCTTCAGCCCCGCGAGTTCCAACTGCTGGAATTCCTGATGCGTCACGCCGGCCAGTCGGTGACCCGCACCATGCTGCTGGAGAAGGTCTGGGAGTATCACTTCGACCCCCAGACCAATGTCATCGACGTCCACATCAGCCGCCTGCGCGCCAAGATCGACAAGGGCTTCGACCGTCAGATGCTCCAGACCGTGCGCGGCGCGGGGTATCGGCTGGAGACCTGAGTGATTTTGCCTCCCTGGAGGGGAGGGTGGCCGCGCAGCGACCGGGTGGGGAGGGCTGGATGGCGATCATCGCCCGCGCACGAGACCAGAACGCCTCGCCGGCCGAGGCGCGGCTGTGGCTGGCGCTGCGCGGGCTTAGGGCGGAGGGGATGCATTTCAGACGGCAGGCTCCGATGAGGGGGTTCATTCTGGATTTCG
>CAZITK010000163.1:0-4274 GCA_964542145.1 uncultured Brevundimonas sp. | reverse complement strand
TGTGGGTGACGGTGACGACCATGTCCTCGCGCGGGATCAGGTCCTCGTCCTCCATGTCGCCGTCGGACTCCCCAATGGTGGTGCGGCGCGGTACGGCGAAGTCGGCTTTCACCACCAGCAGATCCTCGCGGATCAGGGCGATGATGTGCTTGCGGTCGCTGAGCAGGGTCAGGTGGCCCTGGATGGTGTCGGCCAGGCCCCTCGCCTCCTCCATGATCTCGTCGCGGCCCAGACCCGTCAGGCGGCTGAGGGTCAGGGCCAGGATGGCGCGGGCCTGTTCGTCGGTCAGACGCAGCTTGTCGCCGTCGATGACGATCGAGCGCGGATCGGCGATCAGCTCGACCAGGGCGATCATGTCGCCCACCGGCCACGGCTTGCCCTGCAGGCGCTCGCGCGCCTCTGCGGGATCCGCCGAGGAGCGGATGATGTGGATCACCTCGTCGATATTGGCCACGGCGGTGGCCAGACCGACCAGCACGTGGCCCCGATCGCGCGCCTTGGCCAGCTCATACTTGATGCGGCGGACGACCACTTCTTCCCGGTGGTCCAGGAAGACGTCGATCAGGGCGCGCAAGCCCATCTGTTCGGGCCTGCCATGGTTCAGGGCTAGCATGTTGACGCCGAACGAGGACTGCAGCGCCGTGTAGCGATAGAGCTGGTTCAGAACGACATCACCGGACGCGTCTCGCTTCAGCTCGATGACGATGCGCATGCCCTGGCGGCTGCTTTCGTCGCGAACGTCGGAAATGCCCTCCAGACGCTTTTCGCGCACCATCTCGGCGATGCGTTCGATCAGGGTCTGTTTGTTCACCTGATAGGGGATCTCGGTGATCACGATGGCCTCGCGATCTTTCCGGATCTCCTCGATCGAGGCCTTGCCGCGCACGATCACCGAGCCGCGTCCGTCCATGAGGGCGTTGCGCGCGCCGGTGCGACCCATGATCTCGCCGCCGGTGGGGAAGTCCGGCCCCGGCACGATGTCAAGCAACTGGTCGTGGCCGATATCGGGATCGTCCAGCACCGCCACACAGGCGTCGACCACTTCGCCCAGATTGTGCGGCGGGATGTTGGTGGCCATGCCGACGGCGATGCCGCCTGCGCCGTTGACCAGCAGGTTCGGATAGCGCGCCGGCAAGACGACGGGCTCCAGCTCCTTCTCGTCATAGTTCGGCTGGAAGTCGACCGTGTCCTTGTCGATGTCCGCGAGCAAGGCCACGGCCGCCGGGGCCATGCGCGATTCCGTGTACCGCATCGAGGCCGGCATATCGCCGTCGACCGAGCCGAAGTTGCCCTGGCCGTCGACCAGCATCAGCCCCATGGAGAATGGCTGCGCCATCCGCACCAGCGCCATATAGACCGACTGGTCACCGTGCGGGTGAAAGCGGCCTAGAACATCGCCGACCACGCGGGCGCACTTGGAGTAGGACCGGTTGGGCTCCATGCCCAGGTCGTGCATGGAATACAGGATGCGCCGGTGCACAGGCTTCAGGCCATCGCGCGCGTCCGGCAGCGCCCGCGACACGATCACGCTCATCGCATAGTCGAGGTAACTGCGACGAAGCTCGTCCTCGATCGCAATCATGGCGATGTCCCCCGCCGCGTCGCGAGGCGGCGGGCCGCCTCCTCCGGCTTCAGGCGTCGGAGAAGCGTCTTCGTGGCTGTCGTCGGTCAAGGAATCAGGGTTTCAGCTGGCCGGAATCGGAACGTGATCCGCTGCCGCGTTTTCTATCATCCAGGAACCGTCCAAGCAAAGCTTCACCGCCCGAGGAAACGGTCTGTCATCAAGGGGATCATCGACCATGCGCCTGCTGCCGACCGCCGCCTGCATCCTGGCCTTCGGGCTCGTCGCCTGCTCAGGCGAAACCCAGACCACCACCACCGTGACCACCCCTGGCGGGCCCGGCGAACGACCCGTTGAGGGCGTCGGGGTCATGCAGCGATCGACGGCAGGCGCAAGCGCCAATGTCACCCTGACCAACGCGGAAGGTCAGCCGGCCGGAACCGCCACGATCCACCAGGGACCGCAAGGCGTGCTTGTCAGGGTCGAGGCGACCGGCCTGACACCAGGCTGGCATGGAATCCACTTCCACGCCGTCGGCGTCTGCGACGGGCCGGGCTTCCAGTCGGCCGGCGCACACGTTCATGACGGTGGCGGCGACGCGGTCCACGGCATCCTCAATCAGGACCAGGACGACTCCGGCGACCTGCCCAACGTCTACGCCGACGCCCAGGGGCGGGTGTTCGCCGAACTCTTCACCCCCTTCGTCCGGCTGGCCGACGATGGGAAGGGCCAGCACCTGCTGGATCAGGACGGCTCGGCCCTGCTGATCCATGCCAACCCTGATGACCACACCAGCCAGCCGATCGGCGGGGCGGGCGACCGCGTCGCCTGCGGCGTGGTTCAGGCCGGCTAACGTCTTCAGTCAGCCCCGGGCCGCCCCGGCGCGCAGACCGCGCTCAGCCACGGCGACCACCGCGACGCCCAGCATGGTCAGGGCCGAGCCGATAAGAATTTGAGCGGTCAGAACGTCACCCATGAAGCCCCACCCGATGAGGATGGAGACGATCGGTGTGGCCAGCAGATACGGCGTGACCCGTCCGGCCTCACGCCGCTGGACCAGCCAGAAAACGAGGCTGGTCGCCACCACGGACGAAGCGGCGCCGGACCACAGCACCGCGCCCCAGACCATGGGCGGCGCCGCCGTCATTGCGGCCATCTGATCCGCCTCAGCGACCAGTGAGGCCACGGCCAGGCTGGGTAAGGCCACCAGCGCCAAGAGTCCTTGCATCTTCAGCGGCGGAACGCTGGTGGTGCGTCGGGCGATCACGGTGGTCAGAGCCCAAGCCGCCGCACCGGCTGTGCCCACCAGAATGGCCTTCCAGTCCTGGAACGCGTGGGGGTCCAGCGTCATCCAGGCCACGCCGCCGAAAGCCACCGCCATGCCGGCGAGGGCGGCGACGCTGACCCGTTCTCCCAACAACAGGAAGGCGAAGGCGGCGGTAAAGGGAATCCACAACTGCGTCGCGACCGCCACCGGACTGACGTCCTGGGCGAGCCAGAAGGCCAGATAGATCAGGCCATAGTGCAACGGTCCGCCCAGGCCGACGATCAGCAACAGACTCCGCCAGTTCGGAAACGGCGGCCTCACGAACCAGGCCAGCATGGCCCCTGCGATGGCGAACCTGAGTGCGCCCGTCAGCAGGGGCGGCATGTATTCCGTAGCTAGCTTGGCAGCGGCGTTGTTGACGCCCCAGATCACGCAGATCGCTACGATGGCGGCGATCTCCAGCCCCGTGAGGGCCGAGCCGGTCTGGGGACTGTGCACGGTCATTTCCGCCTCTTGCCACGCCGCCCCCAGCCGCGCCCGTCACGATGGGTGACGCAGCGTTTCCGGATTCCGGTTGCGCTTCGGCTGACAGGAGGTCGCGATGAGACGCGCACCGGTCGGCGCCAGGCCGTCGGGGCCACCGCCCACGATCACCGCCCGGCGACCGAGCGCAATGGCGATCTCAGGCGGCAGCGATCCGGACGTCGATATTGCCCCGCGTGGCGTTGGAATAGGGGCAGACGGCGTGGGCCTTCTCAATCAGCTCGTCGATCCTGGCCTGGTCCAGCCCGTGATCGGTGACCTTGAGCTCGACGTCCAGGTTGAAGCCTTCGCCCCCGGTGTTCTGGCCGAAGCCAACCGTCGCTTGGACCTTGGTGTCCGGGTCGACGGGGGAGCCGGCCTTGCCCGACACCAGGCGCAAGGCGCCGAGATAACAGGCGGCGTAACCGGTCGCGAACAGCTGCTCGGGATTGGTCCCGTCGCCGCCCTTGCCGCCCATCTCGGTCGGGGTCGACAGCGTGACGTCCATCTTGCCGTCGTCGGTGGCGCTGCGACCGTCTTCACGGCCTCCGCCGGAGGCGGTGGCGTGTGCGCGATAGAGAACGTCCATGGAGGGCTCCTTCGGATGAGTGACCCTTGGAAACGTCGCGGCGAGCGGAGCGATCCGTGCTGACGCTTGCGTCGCTCCGGCCTGGACGCCCCACGCGCCTTTGCGCTCGGAGACAGTGAAAATGATCCTTCACCTCTCCATCGCCGCCGGGTGAGGGGAAGGACCGGCTGGAACGCAGGGGAGGTCGGGCGGGAAGCGCTGGCCTGTCCCGTGGGATCCAAGCAAAACGGCCCCCGGATCGCTCCGAGGGCCGTTTGACGATCAGCGTCGCGAGCCGATCCTTACTCGACGATCTTCGACACCACGCCGGCGCCGACGGTGCGGCCGCCTTCGCG
>CAZITK010000162.1:0-4292 GCA_964542145.1 uncultured Brevundimonas sp. | reverse complement strand
ACTGGCGGGTGGTCAGGATCGTGCCCGCGCCGTCGTGGTCTAGAGCCCCACCCTCCAGGATGAAGTCGTGGCGATCCAGAGCGGCGCCGGCGTGGTCGGCGATCTGGCCGGCCACCTGGTCGTCGTGCGGCAGGTCGTATTTCCCGCCCCAGCCGTTGAACCGGAAACCGTGGGCGCGGCCGCCCGCGTCGAAGATCGGGCCGGTGTCTCTCAGCCAGATGTCGCCGGACCGGCCGGCCACCACATCGACATTCTCGACATCGACGAAGCGCGCGCGGGCGTCCGCCAGGGCGTTGTCATGACCGACCAGGAGGCGCACCTTCTCGCGGCCCGGACCGGCCAGGGCGCGGACCAGGCCCTCGACCTCGCTTTGCGCGGCCTCGAGATCGTCCTCCCACAGGTCGGCATGGCTGGGCCAGCCGACCCACATGGCGCGGTGCGGCGACCATTCGGCGGGGATCAGGCGGTCGGTCATCAAGCGGGCCTCTCGCAACACGGTCGCGCCAGATAGGCATGGCGGGTCACCAGTTCAACGTGCGGAAAGGGAAGCTCGCCGAAAGAAAAAGGGGCGAACCGTCACCGGCCCGCCCCTTCTCAAGTTCGTTCTGACGCGAAGATCAGAACTTGTAGCGCACGCCGAACTTCACCTGCCAGACAGACACGCTGTTGAACGACGCCGCCGAGCGTTCGCCGAAGCCGGTGTACTCATAGAAGTTACCCGTGCCACTGGCGCACGTCTGGCGCGACAGGGCCTGGGCGGCCGCCTGACAGTTCCGCGCGGCGACACTGTTGGACATGTAGGGGAAGCCCACCTGCTGGATTACCCCCCACTCGTCGTTGAGCAGATTGCCGAAGTTCTCGATGTCGGCGTACAGCGACACGCGGGCGCCGCCGGGGAAGAAGGCGGGCAGTTCTTGCTCCAGGTGGATGTCCCAGGTGGTGACATCGGGTGACTGGAAGGCGTTCCGCGGCGTCACCTGACCGGCATACTCGATAAGGCCGGTACGCTGCAGGAAGTCATTGAAGCCGGCGAAGTCGAAGTTCGCGCCGAAACGGGCGATCGGATCGCTCGTCGCGCTGACCATGCCGGAACCGTCCACCTGAGGCACGTACAACAGGTGACGCCGACTACCGGAGTTTTCCCCGACCAGGTTCGACGCTGTCTGGTCGAACACATAGCTGAAGGGCAGGCCCGAACGACGCTGGCCGAACACATTGATGCGTGTGCGGTAGTCGCCGAAGAAGGCCCGCTCGTAGCGCAGGTTGATCTTCCAGGCTTCCTCGATCTCATAGTTGGAGGTGGCCACCATCGGATCATTCGGGTCGAAAACCGCGACGTTCTGATAGTTGGACAGGGCGACCGACGAAGTACCCGGATGCTGATCCGTGGCGTCGAGCCAGGTGTAGGACAGATCGAAGCCGACGCCGTCGAGCCAGCCGTCATACCAGTCCTTGCCCACCGACAACGCCACCTGATCCACCGAGCCGCCGTCGAAGTTGGTGAGCATCAGGGTGATCTGGCGCGGCACATCCGTGCCGAAGAAGGTCGGGCGACCGTCGGGAGCCGTGCCGTCACGGCGCAGGTTGGCGTTCAACTCTTCCCAACCGACCTGATTTTCCAGCTCGGAGCGAACATACTCCGCGCGCGCGCGCCAGCCGTCGCCCATGCCCCAGCGATCCAGGTCGAAGGTTTTGAGCACGCCCAGTGACGCTTTCCAGATGGACGGCGTCTGGAATGACGGGTCGATCACATTGATGGTGCCGCCGCCGAGGCGCGCGTTGGCGGCGACTTCGTCGAAGGCGCCCTGGGGCGGATTGAAGCCGTCGATGTTGGACAGCAGGCCCGGCGCGCAGACCGGATCGGCGTTGTTCGAAAACTGCGAGGTGTAGGTCGAGTCGATGCGGCAGTCGTAGAAGCCGATCAGGTTGCCGGTGTTGGTGTACTGGTTCGAAATCCAGACGTTCGGCGACCCGCCCTGGAACCGACCGATACCACCGTAAACGGTCAGGCTGGGATCAGGACGCCAGTTGAAGCCGAGGCGCGGCTGCAGGACGCTGATGCCGTCGATATTCTCGTCCGACCGGAAGCCATAGGTGTTGAAGAACAGATCGTTCGCCTGAGGCCGGTCGTCGGAGGCGTACCAGTCATACCGGAGGCCGGCGGTGATGGTCAGCTCGGGCGTCGCGCTCCAGGTGTCCTGGAGGAACAGCGAGTTCAGGGCGTATCCGAAGGCTGCGGCGCCGTCGTTCTTGTTGCCCGTGACCGTGTTCTGGAGCCCGATGTAGGACGCTTGCCGATTACGGAAGTCCTCGATCGATGCGAACTCATATTCGCCGTTCGCGAACTGGACGAAGGCGTTGAAGATCTCGATTTCTTCGCGCTCGAAGCCAGCCGTAAGCCGGTGGCCCAGGGGGGCATCCCAGTTGGCCACCAATCGCACCTGATCAACATCGTTGGTGAGGGCGTTGGCGTGGCGAGACCGCTCGGGTCCGATCCGGATCGAGCGACGCGGCCGGCTGTCGGATCCGCGCGGATTGTCGAGATAGATCTGGAAGGCGGCGAAGTCGCTTCCGGCGAGCGGGCTGGAGATATTCTCGACCTCCTTGCGGGACAGCGAGAGTTCGGTCGAGAAGGTGTCGGTCCAGTCCGAGAACAGCTGGGCCTTATAGGCTTTCAGATTGGACTGCAGGATGTAGGCCTGCGACAGGGTCGCGACCGTGGGGAAATTCGTCGCGGTGCTGGACGAACCGAGTCGAAGGTCTCCGCCCTCGGTCTGCTGGTACGACAGGACTGCACGGTGACGGTCGTTGATGTTCCAGTCCAGCTTGCCGAACCATTTTTCGTCTTCGACCAGCAGCTGATCGGCGGCCCAGTCCAGGGGGTCGAATCCGTAGATGTCCTGGGAAATCTGACGAACCAGGTCGACGTCGGCCTGGGTGATGCCAGGCACCTCATTGGCCGCCCCGGAGCCTTGAACCCCAGTCAGGACCGGCTGGGTCGATTCGAAATATTCGTAGTTCAGCAGGAAGAAGAGGCGATCACGAAGGATCGGGCCGCTGAGGGTGGCGCCCCAGCTGGTTTCTTCAAAGTTGGCCGCCGAGGTATCGACATCGCGCTCAGCGCCCGTCTGGAAGTCGGTGTAACTGAAGCTGTTCCCCTGCAGACCCTGATTGGTCCACTCGTAGAAGACCTCGCCTTCGAACTGATTGCCACCCGACTTCGTCACGGAGTTGATCACGCCGCCGGTGAAGGTGCCGTACTGGACGTCATACGGGGCCACATCGACGCTGACCGCTTCGATGACCGAGATCGACACCGGAGAACGCTGGGTCGGATAGCCATTGGCGTTCAGGCCGAAATCGTCACCCTGCCGGATGCCATCCACGAGGAAGGCGTTGTAGCGGTTGGACTGCCCGCCGATCGAAAGCGCGTCGTTGTTCGTTGGATCGGTGGTCGCAAAGGGCGTGGTGCGGACGAAATCCTTGATGTCGCGGCTGATCGACGGAAGGGTTTCGATGTCGCCCAGGTTCAGATTGCTGCGCGGGCTTGTTGCGCGGCGACCGGGAGCCGTGCCGATGACCACGATCTCGTCGAGAGCGGTGGCGTCTTGATCGGCGTAGCCGGAAACCAGGATGTCGAGGTTGGTCGGCGAGCCGATGCCGACGCTTGCGACCGTCGCCGACTGGGCTGGCACATCGCCGCTGGAGACGGTTACATCGTAAGGTCCCCCAACCCGCAGATTGCGAGCGTTATACACGCCCGTGGCGTCGGTCAGGGTCGTGGTGCTGGTGCCCGACGGACGGTGGACGACCGTGACCGTGGCCCCGGCGACCGGGGCGCCGGTGGCGTCCACCACCTGGCCGCTGATGCCGCCGGTGGTTTCCTGAGCGAAGACCGCGGTGGAGGCGGCCAGGGCGATCACGGCCGCCGAGGCGCCGTAGGCGAACCTGCTTTTCAGCATTGCGAGAATGTCCCCTCTGCGCGCGCACGACCGGCCCGGAACGGATCGGATGTCTGCGTGGCGCCAGCTAACGAGTGGGCCCTCCTTTAAGCGCGACTCGCCTCCGATGGGCGACAATTTCATGACAGAGATATGACGGGATGGGAGTCGTTGCTGCGGCGCAACACTGAGTGGGGATCGTCCGGACCCGGTTGGAAAGTGCGTAACTCGAAGACCAGACGGCGCTTTCGGGCGCCGCCCGCCGCCGGCTACATCAAAAAACCCCGCCGGAGTGATCCGGCGGGGCTTTCGGTCTTGATCGACCTTCTGGGGTGGGGGGAGCTTGGGCTC
>CAZITK010000161.1:0-4322 GCA_964542145.1 uncultured Brevundimonas sp. | reverse complement strand
ATCGGCAAGCCGATCGACGGCGACCCGGCCTGTCACGCCAACGGTGGCACCATCGGCTTTCACGCCAAGACGCCCGAAATGGTCCAGGCCTTCCACGACGCCGGCGTCGCCGCCGGCGGCACGGCCATCGAAGATCCGCCCGGCGAGCGCAACGGGCCGTTCGGCAAGCTGGTTCTCGCCTACCTCCGCGACCCGGCCGGCAACAAGATCTGCGCCCTTTGCCGGATGGGTTGAAGCGGTCTGGTCTTCAGCGCGCGCTGAGGCGCGAGACGGCTAACACGGCCGCTCCCAGGCCCAGCACTGCGCCGAGGGCGGTCAGAGGCTTGAGGCTGGCGAAGGTGTAGGGGCTGAAGGGCAGACCCTGTTTCTTTCCTTCCAGATAGACGTCGCCGTCCGGGCCAGCGGAATGCAGGTTGTCATTGGGCAGCTTGGGCTTACCGCTGGACTGGGCGCGGGGCAGCAGCCAGCCCATGGCGCGATCAGTCATACGGCCGGGCGCCAGGGCGCTTCCGACGTGGGTCAGCCGACCCGTGCCGCCGACGGTGACGTTGCGTACGCGGCGGCGGGCGGCCGTCAGAATCACATGGGCGACGATCTCGGGGTCATAAAGCGGCGGCATGACCTTGCCCCGGTCGTCCTTGTGGCTGAGGCCATGGTCCGAGATGGGGGTGGCGATGCCCGAGGGCATGACGATGGAGACCTCCACCGGCGCGCCCTGTTCCTTCAGCTCCATCCGCAAGACCTCGCTGAAGGCCTTCACCGCCGCCTTGGTCGCCGAATAGGCGCCCAGAACGGGCACGGGCATATAGGCGTTGATGGAGGCGATGTTGACGATCGTCCCGCCATCGGGCCGTCCGCGAAAATGCTCCACCGCCGCCAGGGAGCCGTTCACAACCCCGAAGTAGTTGGTCTGAAAGAGCTTGTCGTGATCCTCTTCAGGCATGTCGGTCAGTTCCGAGAAGACCACCACGCCGGCGTTGTTCACCCAGGTATCGAAACCACCGAATGACTCTACGGCGGAGTCGACGATGGTTTGGATGGCGGCCTTGTCGCCGACATCGGCTGTGACGGCGACGGCACGGCCCTGACCTGCCTGGTTGATTTCCGCGCAGATCCTCTTGAGGACATCGTCGTTCCGCGCGGCCAGGACAACATTGGCCCCCTTGCGGGCGGCACGTTTCGCGGTGGCCAAACCGATGCCCGAACTGGCGCCGGTGATGACGATGGTCTGCTGATCGAGGGGCTTGTAGCGATGGGACATGGTCATTCCTTTCTCGAACAACGGCGTTTGCGCTGAGGGGTTCGCGGCTCCAACGCGCCGGGGGCTGTGACCGATCCGCGCAGCAGCGCATTTGCCGCCGCCGCTTCCAAGGCCTAACCCGGCGGCTGAAATTCAGTTGGAGACCACCATGACCTTCGACGTTCTCAAGACTCACGCTGTCCATGGCGGAACCCTTCGCTATCTCAAGCACGACAGCGCCGTGACCGGCACACCCATGACCCTGTCGGTGTTCACGCCGCCGGGGAAAGGGCCATTCCCGGTGGTGATCTGGTTGTCGGGCCTGACCTGCACCGAGGACAATTTCACCACCAAGGCCGGGGCCTACGGCAAGGCCGCCGAGCTGCGCCTGATCGTGGTCGCGCCCGACACCTCTCCCCGTGGGCCCGACCTTCAGGGTCAGGCAGTGGCCGACGACGACGCCTACGATCTGGGGCAAGCGGCAGGCTTCTACGTGGACGCCACCGAGGCGCCGTGGTCGCGGCACTTCCGCATGGAGACCTATGTCACCCGCGAGCTGATCGATCTGATCGACGTGGCGTTTCCAACCACGGGGGCGCGGTCGATCGTGGGCCACTCCATGGGCGGACACGGAGCCCTGACCCTGGCGCTGCGCCATGCCGAACTGTTCAAGAGCGTCTCGGCCTTCGCGCCCATCGCCTCGCCCACGCGCTGTCCGTGGGGGGAGAAGGCGTTCGCCGCCTATTTGGGCGAGGACCGGGCGACCTGGGCCGAGCATGATGCGGCCCTTCTGATCGAAGCCGGCGCGGCCAGGGGCGTGTTTGACGACATCCTGATCGACCAGGGCGACGCAGACCCCTTCCTGAAGGAGCAGCTGAAGCCGGAGTTACTCCAGGAAGCGGCCCGAGCGGCGGGCCAGAAAATCACCATGCGAATGCAGCCTGGCTATGATCATTCCTATTTCTTCATCGCCAGTTTCATCGACGACCACCTCGCCTTTCATGCCGCGCGCCTGAAGGGCTGAGCATTCTTGGGGGATTTCATGTTTCCGGCGATGATGGCGGCGCTGGCCGTTCAAGCGGCCGAGCCGCGTGAGTTCTCCGTGCTCTCGACCGACGGCCATGTGGTCAACGGCGTGGTCGATATGCCGGTGGGCGAGGCGAGGGGAGCGGTCATCCTGGTCGCAGGAACGGGCGCCTTTGACCGCGATGTGCGGCTGGGCGCCAGCGGCACGGATCGGGACATGTTGTTCAGGGACCTGGGGGCCAGGTTCGCGGCGCGGGGGCTGCAGGCCGTGCGTTATGACCGGCGCGGCGTGCGCCATGGCGTCGAGCCGGCCGAGATCATCGACACCGAGGTCACCGCTAGCCTCACGGCCGAGGGCTTCAGCCGCGATGTCGAGGCTGTCGATGCCTGGGCCCGGTCGGCTGAGGGCCTCGGCGCGCGCTGCGTGGTGGTCTTCGCCCACTCCGAAGGCATGCTCCATGTGGCTGGGTTGGCCGAGCGAGGCGGGCCCCAGCCGGACCTGCTGATCGGCATGGGCGCGCCGATGGAGTCCAAACTTTCCGCCGTGCGCTGGCAGGTCTCGGGTCGCGACGCCTACTCCTTGAGGATGATGGACGCCGATGGCGACGGCCATGTGACCAACGAAGAGGTCGAGGCGAACTGGATGAAGACGCCATCTGCGGTATTCGGGCGAATGGCGCCCTTCGTTCAACCGGATGGAGTCTGGACCGCCGAGGAGATCGCTCAGGTCGAAACGATTCAGGGCGGCATCTATGAGCGGGCCAAGACCATGGCGTTGGCCCAGCCCGACCACGCCCCTTATCCCAGCGCGGCGGCGCCGGCATTCAGCTATAGTTGGTGGAAGAGCTGGTTCACCGACGACCGGCCGATCGCGACCCTGCTGACCCGGTGGTCCATGCCCATGATCCTGCACTACGGTTCGCTGGACTCCCAGGTGCGCGAGGATCGCCAGCGGGCGGCGGCCGAGGGCGTGTTGCCGGACGGCCAAATCAGCTGGGTCAGCCACGAGGGCCGCGGCCACAGCCTGGGCGACCATGTGCTGATGGGCCCCATCGACGAAGTGCTCGCGGACCGGATCGCGGACGAGGCGGCGGCGGCCTGCGGCGGCTGAATCGGAACGAAAGTCGGCCTGCCGACCTTGGCTGAGACGAACCGGCGCCTATGTCCCAAGTCTAGAAATCTCTGTCGAAAAGGAGCCAGACATGGCCTTCACCCTGCCGCCTCTTCCCTATGCCTATGACGCGTTGGAGCCGGCCATCGACAAAGAGACGATGACCTTCCACCACGACAAGCATCATCAGACCTATGTCGACAAGCTGAACGAGGCCGTGGACAAGGACGACAGGCTGCAAGGCAAGGATTTGGAAGAAATCCTCAAGTCCGTCTCCAAGGCGCCCAAGGCCGTGCGCAACAACGGCGGCGGCCATTGGAACCACAGTTTATTTTGGGAACTGCTGGCCCCCGGAGGCCAGGGCGGCGAGCCCTCAGCCGAACTGAAGGCTGCTATCGACCGCGACCTGGGCGGGCTGGACAAGTTCAAGGAAGACTTCAACGCTGCCGGCGCCGGCCAGTTCGGCTCAGGCTGGGCCTGGCTGATCGTTCAGGACGGCAAGCTGAAGATCACCTCCACCCCTAATCAGGACAACCCCCTGATGGATGTCGTTGACGAGCAGGGCGAGGTGGTGCTGGGCGCCGACGTCTGGGAACATGCCTATTATTTGAAGTACCAGAATCGCCGGCCCGACTACCTCGAGGCCTTCTGGACCGTGGTGAACTGGAACAAGGCAAACGAACTGTACGCCAAGGCGACCAGTTGACCTCGACTTGACGAATTCGGGCGGGGCCGCCATAAGCCCCGCCTTCACGCCCCGGCCGCAGGGTTCGGGGCGCGTCTAATGACGGACGATGCGTGGACCGCCATTGAGATCGCATCCCCAATCGCGGGGGCGCCGGGCCGCATCAGCATAGAAGAGTGACGATATGTCCAAGCGCCACAGCGCCAAGTACAAGCTCGACCGGGCCATGGGTGAAAACCTCTGGGGCCGTTCGAAATCCC
>CAZITK010000160.1:0-4330 GCA_964542145.1 uncultured Brevundimonas sp. | reverse complement strand
TGTCCGGATCGGCCGACAGGGCCTTGAGGTCCTCGATCTCGGTCCGCGCGCGGCTGAGGGCCTGAACGGCGTCGGCCACCGGGCGCAGTTCGGCGTGCTCCTTGCCCAGGCGCACGATCTCGGCCCCGTCCGAGGCCGCGCCCATCCTGGCCTCCACTTCGTGGAAGCGATCGAGCACCTGATCGAGCCGGGCCTGGGGCAGTCGCACGTCGTGGAAGATCCTCGAGCGGAAACGCAGGCGTCTCTAGCCCGATCGCCCACCGCCTGTCGAACTCACTCGGGCTCGGTCAGACCCGAGGCGGCGCCTGCCGCCTTGATCGGTCTCACAATCGGCGTCGCGCCGATCGCCTGCATCTGATCATCGGTAAGCTGGACCCGGCGAAGACCGTCCATGACGCCGGGCGGTTTGACCTCGCGATAGTGCTTGTCAGGCGTACGCCAGGTCTCGCCATAATGAAGTGCGAGATATGCTTCCGGCTGATTGGGCAGCCAGACCTTGCGGCCAAGGAATTCCGCCTCGCGCGGGGGATGCATCAGATCGGCGGTAGCCGACATCATCTGCGAGTTCGGCATCCAGACGTGGCCGTTCTCGAACCAGGACGGAAAGAAATCCAGCTTCGAACTGCCTGGGCCGACCTTGAAGAAGCGTCTGGTGTGCGCTGGACGCGCACGCAGACCCGCCTCGCGCATGATGCGAATGATGGCGAACATCTCATCGCGAACCGCTTCGGCCGTCGTCTCCCGGGAGAAATAGCCGGCATCGAAATCGTCATCGTGAGCGATCAGGTCACCTTCCCGCACGATCCCGAGAAGCGTGCCAGCCACCAGAAAGGGTCGAATGGCGAACCGATCCTCCATGAAGCGGGCGGTCTGGACGTAACGCTTCAGCACACGCCCCTTCCAAGCGCCCTTCTCGGAGATCGGCAAAGCGATCTGCCCCCATTTGTTCAGCGTCCAGCCCTGAGAAAGCAGATCAAAGAGGGTGGGGCTCGTCACGCCCATCGGCGATTCCACCCTACGCGCTGTCATCCCTCTCCGATCCGTCAGCATCCCCAGCCGACTTGACACCCTGACGTCAAAGCCGGTCGGCGCGCGCTTGAGAACCGTAGCACCCAGCAAAAATCGGAAGGCGTGTTTTCCGGGTCTGCGAGCTGAAGGCTGCGCCTTGGCGGCCGCCACGATCCGCCCGTCCAGGGACAGAAAAACCTCGGTTTCGCTGGGCTCGATCCAGCCCGCGACCTTTAGCTTGACGCCTCGCCAACCCACCGTGAAACGCCCCGGCGCGGCTCTTTTGAAGACGCCCGGCTCGGACTGCGGCAAGGTGCTTTCGCGCGCCAGCATGGCGCGATTGAAGGCGGAGGCGGCGTCATCGCCGGCGTCGGGCAGGCCGCAGAGCGAGTACGCAATCTGATCGTTAGGTGACAGGGGCGGCCTCCATGGGTGTAAACGGCACAGCGTCGGGCGCGGCCGACATCCTGCGCCTCAGGGCGTCGTAATCGACGTCCTGAACCGGAACACAACCTTGAGCCAGGGCTTCGGCTACCGCCGCCCCAATCGCCTGACCCAAGCCCATCAAGGTCGGCTCCATGCGGATGCCGCCGAAGGCTTCGTGAGTGGCGGAGACACAAAAGCCCACCAGCAGATTTTCAATTTCTCTTTTCTGGGGCAAGACCACATCGAACGGAACGCTGAAACGCCCGCCGGGGATGCGCTTTTCGAAATTGCCCTCATTCCACACCGACCATCCCTGAGCACGGGGATAGGCATAGCGCTGGACGTGATGCGAATCGCGACGGTAGGCGCCGTTGGCCACGGGCCGATCCAGGGCGCTTGCCGATATCAGATCGGCGGCCTCGATGACCCGGTCGCCGATCAGGCGTCGGCTTTCGCGAACATAGAGCTGATACGGCCAGTGCGCTTCGTCTCGGGGGTGGGGGCGATCGAAATGCAGACGGTCGAGGCCAAGCTGAAGCGCCGCGTCACGCAGGCCCGGCGGCACTCTCGGGTCCGGGTGATGCTGAAGCGCGTAAAAGAAGCCGCGGATATGCGCTTCGTGTCGTTTCCAGATTGCTTCCCGCTCGGCGTAGCCGGCGCGGGGATAGGCGTGGGAGCCGCCGATCAGATCCAGCGAGAAGGGCCCGCGATTATTCACGTCCCACAACCCTGGGCGCAGCGGCTTCATCAGCAGAAAGCGCGAGCCGAGGCTATACTCCCGACCATAGACGTAGCCCGCGTCGGTCATAGCAGCCAGGTAGCGGAACAGAAGCTCGTAGTCCTTGGGCGAGAAGCCCGTCGGAGGGTCCGCCGGCAGGGCCACGCGCCGGTTGGGCTGGGCCGTCATCACCATGCGGAAGCAATAGGCCTGAACCCGATCATCGGCGGCGCCGCGCGCCATCTTTGGCCGCCGCGTGAGGCCCGGGAGGACGCCGCTGGCGCGGTCGCCGGGGGTGTCGAAGGGGTCGACTGCCTGGCCAGTTCCGATCCAGTTGTGTCCCCGGCCGCGCGCCCTCAGGGCCCGACCGCGGAAGCCGTTCAAGGGATTGCGGTCGTCGCGAGCTTCCCGCCCAACGGTATGGCTAACGCCTGCCAGGGCCATCAGATCGCCCTCATAGCCGCAGTCGGCGAAGTAGCGGCCGTCGATGCGGCGGCCGTCGGCCAGCACCAGACCGGTCAGGCGTCCGCCCTCGCGCACGACGTCGGTCACGCCGTCCGACCACACCACGGCGACGCCAGCCTCGCGGACCATGTCGTCAAAGATCTGCTCGGCGATGCGCGGCTCGAATTTGACCGTTCGTTTGGTGCGTTTTTCGGCGGCTCGGATGCGATCCATCACCGTCCGCGCCAGACCGGTCACGCTGTCCAGACCATGCAGGTCGGTGCCGCCCAGACCGCCGCTCATCATGCCGCCGAGGTGGCGGTCGCGCCAACCGCCAACGATCACGGCGCTCAAGCCTTGGCGTCGCGCCTCGTAGGCGCCCGCCACCGAGCCCGGCGTTGCGCCGTAGAAAACCAGATCGAAAGTCACGCCTTCTCCTCGGAGGAGTGGCTAGCAAGCCCCGCCCGGCGTGGCGAGCGGATTTCCACCCCAAGTTTTCAACGGCTGACTTGCGCTTGCATTGGCCCACCCGGGACGGGTAGGCGGATGAGAACCCGAGGCTGATTCATCGGGCCTGACTTAGGAGACGTGCGTGATCACTCGCAGAGGCAAGGTGCCCGTTCGCTGGTGGAACAACAGCCCCAATTTCGGCGACCAACTGGCTCCCTGGCTCGTCAGCAAGATCACAGGCCTGGAAACCTTCTACTCTCGGGGCGAGAACCCGCATTACATGGTGATCGGCTCTATCGTGAAGCGGGCGAGACCCAACTCCGTCGTCTGGGGGCCCGGCCTGTTCGGGATGGAAGGTCGCAAGCACCTGGAACCCGAGGCCACATATCTGGCGGTTCGCGGGCCGCTGACCCGCAACAAGCTGTTGCTGCATGGCATCGAGGTTCCCCGGATCTACGGCGACCCCGCGCTGCTTGTCTCCGAGTTCCATCGCCCCAAGGCGGCCCCGACCCACGAGGTCGGCGTGGTGCTTCGCTGGTCGGAGGATGACTGGGAAACCGGCTTCGACGTCGAGGGCGTCAAGAAGATCTACCTCAAGAGCGACGATATCGAAGGCGTCCTTGACGCCATGCTCGACTGCAAGCGGATCGTGTCGTCGTCCCTGCACGGTCTGATCATCGCGGACGCCTACGGCATTCCGAACGCCTGGCTGCGTTCCGACACCCCGACCGGCAAGGAATTCAAATTCTACGACTATTTCACCTCGGTGGGTAAGGTCCAGCACTCGCAGGAGTTCGACCTCCTCCAGCCGGGACTGACCGAAAAGCGTATCCTGGATGAGCTCTTCTTCAACGATGCGCCCATCCGCATCGACCTCGACCTGCTGAAGAGCGTCTGCCCCTTCGGCTATGACGGGGTCGCCACGGCCTGAGACGGCGTGGCTGGACGGCCTTGGCGTGGCTGAGGCGACCTCGACACCGTCTGGATCGATTCAGCCCTTAGGCGAGAACGGCAGGTAGCCGCGTTCGACCATGCGCCTGAGCGCCTCATAGGCCTCGCTCAGTTCCTCATAGGTTCGGCGCAGGGTGGACAGGCGCTGGGCCTGTTCGGGGCCGACGCCGGCCGTGTCGGACATCCTCAGCGCCTCGCCGACCCAGCGGGCGCGGGCCTGGGCGGTGGCCAAGGCCAGGCGCTGCACGCGCGCGGCGTCGATGGGCCCGACCCCGTGCGCCACCACCTCGCGATTGCAGGCGAAGGCCGTGTAGTCGATGGCCTCCAGCGCGC
>CAZITK010000159.1:0-4382 GCA_964542145.1 uncultured Brevundimonas sp. | reverse complement strand
CGCATGCTGGCCATGCGGTCCTATATGCGCAGCAAGACCATCGAGGGGCGGGTCGACGAATCCATCGCCGAACGCGTCGGCCTGACCGGCGCGATCATCGACGACATGTACAAGATCATGGCGCTGGCCGCCTACGAGGATCGCTACGTCATCCCCACCGCCCACCGTGAGACCGACGAGGACGCCTACGTTCTGCGCGGCTCGGGCGGCTTCACCCTCGACCGCAACACCAACGGGACCTCGAAGACCAACTTGTTCGGCGGGCCCAAGACCACGCCGAGACGGTCGCCCTACATGGATGTCTCGACATGATCCGCTCCCTGCGCGCCCTGTCGCTGCTGCTCGGCTATCCTTCGGCCGAGCTGCAGGCCCACGTCGGCGACATCCGTCAGTCGCTGCGAATAGAGCGCTTGACGCCGGCCGCCGCCCTCGACGCGCTGGAGCCCCTGCTCTCGGGGCTTGAGACCGGCGACCTGTTCGATCTGCAGGCGGACTACACCGACCTGTTCGACCGCTCCCGCAAGCTGTCGCTGCACCTGTTCGAGCATGTGCATGGCGACAGCCGGGATCGGGGCCCGGCCATGGTCGATCTGGGCCAGACCTATATCGACCGCGGCTTCATCATGACCCTGTCGGAATTGCCCGACTACCTGCCGCTTTATCTCGAGTTCCTGGCGTGCCAGCCGTTCGAGGAGGCGCGCGATCTGCTCAGCGAACCGGCCCATGTGCTGGCGGCCCTCCAGCAGCGGCTGGCCGAACGCGACAGCCCCTATGCGGCGGTCTTCGGCGCCCTGCTGGCCTTGGCCGAGGCGCGGCCGGACGCCGAGGCTTTGAAGGCCCTGCTGGAGCGCGACCCGGCGGTCGAGGCCGATGTCGACGACGAATGGCAAGACGCGCCGGTAACCTTCGGCCGGCCCGATCACGAGGCGGGCGGGCCCACCGGCCTGATCGCGAAAATCCGGGCGGGACGGCGTTCCGCACCGGCCCGGACCTAGGAGGCGGCGATGTCAGATTTCTCCAATCAACTCGCGTTCGGCTGGTACCCCTATCTGGCGGTCACTGTTCTGATCGTCGGCAGCATCCTGCGCTTCGACAAGGCGCAGTACTCCTGGCGGTCGCAGTCCAGCCAGTTCCTGCGCCGCAAGCAGATGCTGATCGGCTCCAACCTGTTCCATCTCGGCATCCTCGCCCTGCTCGGCGGGCATTTCGTCGGCCTGCTGACGCCGATCGGCGTCTTTGACTTCTTCGGCGTCGGTCACGGCTTCAAGCAGATGACCGCCCTCGTCGTCGGCGGCATCGCCGGCGTCGCCGCCTTCATCGGGGCGTCGCTGCTGTTGCACCGTCGCGTGTTCGACCCCCGCATTCGGCGCAGTTCGTCGAAGATGGACATCCTCGTCCTGCTTCTGCTGTGGCTTCAGCTGGCGCTGGGTCTGGCCACCACCTGGTGGACCATGAAGCATCTCGACGGCTCCGAGATGGTTCTGTTCATGGGCTGGGCCAACGGCCTGTTGACCTTCAACCCCGCCGCCGCCGACCTGATCATCAACGCCTATTGGGTCTACAAGCTGCACATCATCCTTGGCCTGACCATCTTCCTGATCACACCGTTCACGCGCCTGGTGCATGTGTGGAGCATTCCGCTCTTCTTCCTGCTCCGGCCGGGCTACCAGTTGGTCCGTTCGCGCGGCGCGGTGCGCCGACCGTCCACCACGCCGACCGCCGGACTGCCCGGTTCGGCGCCGACCTTCGGCGGGCCGGCGATTCCCCGCAGCGAAGCGGAGAGCGCCCAGTGACCGCCGCGCCCCGCTTCGTCCTGACCCGATCCTCGGGCCGGTCCGCGCCGAAGCCCCGGCCTGCTCCCCCGCCCGCCGCCCGGGCGCCGGGTGCCTGCAGCGCGCCGGCGCGTCCGCCCGCCCCGAGCTTTCCAGACCTCGTGGTCGATGACGTCGAGATCGAGGCCGAGGCGATCGCCCGCGAACTGCAGCATCACCCCGCCGCAGATCCGGTCGAGGCCTGGACCGCCGCGGCGCGGGCGCTGGTCGTGCGTGAACTGCTGCTCCGGCGCGCCCACCAGCTTGGCCTGACGGCCGAGCCCGAACCGGATGGCGACCTCCAGGAAGCGCCGGAGGAGGCGCTGGTGCGCAGCCTGCTGGAGCGCGAGCTGGCCCCGGCCGAACCGGACGAGACCGAATGCCGGCGCTACTACGAGGGTCAGGGCGACCGCTTCCGCACCCCCGAGCTGTTCGAGGCGGCCCACATCCTGATCGAGCCCGAGACGGACGACGCCGCGGGCTGGGCGGCGGCAGAGGACCAGGCGCGGCGGCTGTCGGAGGAGATCGGCCAGAGCCGCCCCGCCTTCGTCCAGGCCGCAAGGGCCCGGTCGACCTGCCCCTCGGCCCAACAGGACGGCTCTCTGGGCCAGGTCCGCCGCGGCGAGCTCGCGCCCCCGGTGCAGGCGGCGCTGGAGGACACGCCCGAAGGGACCAACCGCACCGAGCCGGTCCGATCCCGTTTCGGCTGGCACCTGCTACGGCTGGAGCGGCGCATCGTGGGCCGGGACCTGCCTTATGAGGTGGTCGCCGACCGCATCCGCGACACCCTGGAGGCGCGCGCCTGGGCCGTCGCGGCCGGAACCTATGTCGCCGGCCTGGCCGCCGCGGCGAAGATCGAAGGGGTCGAGCTGACGGAGCCTACCGAAACCCCGTGCGCCTCATGCTGACGCTCGGGGACATTCTGGCCGGCGCCCGGGCGGCCACGCCGGCCTTCGAACGATGGCTCGAGACCGCCGCTCCGGACCTGGCGGAGCAGCTCCGCGCCGAGGCCGAGGCCGAAGGCGAAAAGCCCGGCCGGTTTGCCCGAGGCGCCGTCGCCGCCTTCGACCGCGACGCCAGCGCCGAAGCCTGGACGCGCCTGACCGGCCGGTTGCACGCCGTCGCCGATCCGGGTCTGGTCTGTCTCGAAGAGATGGTGCGCTGGCGTCTCGCGGCGTTGCGCGCCCAACGGCTGGAGGATGCCTGATGACCGACCCCTCTCCCCCAAAGGCTTCCGAACCGGACGGCCTCAACCCGGACCTGAAGAAGAACCATGACGCCAGCTATGCGGAGGACCAGCACGGCAGCACGCCGCTGGACACCATCTCCGTCACCAAACAGGGCCCGGCCGTCTGGCCGGTGATCTGGGCTGTGGCGGTGGTGGTGCTGGTTGCGATCAGCCTCTTCCTGGTGTTCGCCTGACGCCAGAATTGGATTGGCCCGCAAGACGGCGGGCCGCTTTTGCTTCAGCTTGGCGCCAATGACCCAGAATTCGCATTTCCAGCAGCTCGTTTCCGCCGCACTTGGCCAGCCCGAACCCCACCGGCTGCTGTTTGTCTTCTCCGCCGCCGAGCTTCCTGCCGACGCCACCCCGGCCCAACGCGAACGGTTTGAGCGCGGCGAGGGTGGAGCACTCTCCCCCTTGATGTGCGTGGACAAGGCGCCAGAGGAACTGCCGGATTTTGCGGCCCTTGCGGAAGAATCCCGGCGCGCCGGCCCGCCTTGGAGCGTCGTCTTCGCCGCAGGCCTGTCCGGAAGGAACGGTCAGCCGCCCGTCCGCGCGGAGATCGATCAGGCCCTGCAGATTATGGTGGAGTCGGTCCGCGACGGCGGTTTTGGACGGTTCGCCGCGTATGATGAAGCGGGAGCGCCAGTCATTTTCGAATGACGTCGGCTCCCCGACTGATGGTTGCCGCTTGCGACGAGCCACGGCGGAAGCCGACGGCCACGCTTCCTCCTGTCCGGAGCCGTCTCGCAGCGTTGGGAGCTCGAAGGGGACCATCCGAACCGCCGCTTTGAGTCAGACCTGCGCATTCGGCCGGAGATCGGCACCGTGGCTGGTAGCGGACCTTGCCAACTGCCGCGTTGAGTCAATGGTGTTGTAAAGGGGCAAACGACCTCTTTGAGTAGGCCCACATGGAGGCGTAGTGACGCGCCAAACGCGTCGACATCTTCTTTTCCCGTACTCCCGCCAGCTTAACTGAGGTCAGGTTGCCTCCTGCAGGTCATGAACGGAGAGGCTTGGAAACAGGGATTCTGCCAGGTCGCGCAGGTGAGCGTGGTGAGTGAAGAACAGAACCTGGGTGGTGCGGGAGAGCTCTCCTAGCACTTGCAAACCCGATTGCGCGCGGTCGTCGTCGAAGGTCACAAACAGATCGTCCGCCAAGAAGGGCAGACAGGCTCCGTTAGCCATGGATTGCTCGACCGCCGCCAGCCTGAGAGCCAAGAACAGCTGGTCTTGCGTGCCCTCGCTCATGTCATCGATCTGAACTGTGGATTGGCCGTCATCGCACACGCCAAGCAGACGAGGTTTCTCGGTGTCCCTGTCGATGATGAGGTCGGCGTAGCGCT
>CAZITK010000158.1:0-4456 GCA_964542145.1 uncultured Brevundimonas sp. | reverse complement strand
GGTTCGCCAGCTGTTCGCCATGCTGGACGGCGCCGGGTGCCGGCCCCAGACGGTGCGGCGCTATTTCGGCGAGGCGGAGGCCGGGCCGTGCGGCGTCTGCGACCTGTGCCTCGATCCGGTCCAGACCCACGACGCCACCGTGCCTGCCCAGAAGGCCCTGGCGGCGGTTCAGCGGCTGGGCGAGCGGTTCGGACGTGGTCGGATCGTCGACCACCTGACCGGCCGCACCAAGGAGGTTCAACCCTGGGAGCAGGCGCTTTCGACCTGGGGGATCGGCTCGGACCTGACCCCCGCCGCCTGGCGCGACCTGATCGACCACCTGCTGTTCGAGGGGCTGTTGGCGGAGGCCCCCAACGACGGGCGGCCGCTGGTCACTCTGGGCGATCCCGAGGCGGTCCGCGCCGTCTATCGTGGGGAGCGCCAGATCGAGACGCGCCGCGCGCCGATCGCCCGCGCCGACACCCGCTCGGGCAATCCCCGCAAACGCGACCGGAGCCTGGCCGAGGAACTGCTGACGCCCGAGGCCTTCAGCCGGTTCGAGACCCTGCGCGCCTGGCGCCGCGACCGCGCGGCTGAACAGCACGTCCCGCCCTATGTCATCTTCCATGACCGCACCCTGGCGGAGATCGCCCGCGCCGCGCCGTCTGGACTGGAGGCGCTGGCGCGCCTGCCCGGTGTGGGGGCGGCCAAGCTCGATCGCTATGGCGCTGCGGTGCTGGAGGCGCTGGGTCGGGCAGAGACGTGACGCTCAGGCCCTGCGAGTCACGGCGACCAGAAGAGTGAACAGCTTCCTCGCCGCCTCGTGCTCCAGGGCGATCTTTCCGCACAGGCGGGACCTGACCGCCTCGGCGCCTTCATTGTGGAGGCCGCGTCTGCCCATGTCGACGGCCTCGATGCGACTGGCCGAGGCGTCGCGCAAGGCCTTGTGATAGCTCTCGCATATCATCCGGTAGTCGCGGATCACCGGCTTGAGCGGAGTGAGCGACACCAGATGACTGCGCTCGTAGGCGCATCCCATGACCCGCAGCGCCAGCTTGGTGTTCTGGAGGGACAATCGCAGCGTGAATGGGCCGGTTTCGGCGCCCTCGGGACGGAAGCCCCCGGCCGCGATCAGGTCGGACACCGCGCGCTGACGCTCGCGCCTGATGTCGTCGCTGGCGGCCGGCAGACTGGCCGGGTCGATTTCGATGGCTTTTAGGCGGTCGCCGCTCACGCCGGCTCGGGCGGGCTGCCGGACACGTCGTCGGCGTGTTTCGGTGCGGCCTTGGCTTTGTAGGGACGGTCGATGTCGGCCAGCACGGCGTCCAGGCACTCGACCCGCGCGCGCAGATCGGCCCCGCCGGCGAACATCATGAGCACATCGCCGCCCGGAGCCTCGCCGGCTATGAAGTCGATGGCCAGGAGTTCGAGCTTCAGGGCCGACTTGCGTTCCAGCTCGCGGCTCGACACCGCCTGGACGTCGCCGAATTGAAGGGCCGCGCGAACCCGGGCGCCGCCACGCTCCCAGCAGAAGCGGTCCATCGACAGGGTCAGGGTGCGCGCTGGGCGATCCCAGCGGATGTCGCCGGGGAGCATCAGGGCGTCCTGTAGGGCGGCCGAGATGATCTGCAGATCGATCTCGTCGTGAGCGAGCAGACGCAGCGGCTCGAGCTCATCGCCGCTCAAGGGAGCGGGCGCAGGATCAGGACTCATCGTTAGGCCCCTCTATTCGCGTCACCAGGGCGCCGCAGGCGCCTAGCTTCTCCTCCAGCCGCTCGAAGCCTCGATCCAAATGATAGACCCGGCTGATCGTCGTCTCGCCCTCGGCCGCGAGCCCGGCGATGACCAGGCTGACGGAGGCGCGCAGGTCGGTGGCCATGACCTCGGCGCCCATCAGTCTCTCAACCCCCTGCACCCGCGCCTCCGACCCGTGGACGGTGATGTCGGCGCCCAGGCGGTTCAGTTCGGGGGCGTGCATGAAACGGTTCTCGAAGATGGTCTCGGAAAAGACGCTCTGGCCCTCAGCGGTGGTCATCAGGGCCATGAACTGGGCCTGCAGGTCGGTGGCGAAGCCGGGATAGACTTCGGTGGTGATGTCGACGGGCCGCAGACGCACCGCCGGATCACGGCGAACGATCAGGCTGTCCTCGCGCTCGCTGACCTGGACCCCGGCGTCACGCAGGCGTGCGGTCAGGGCGGTCAGCAGCTGGGGCTGCACCCGGGTCAGCGTCACCTCGCCGCCGGCCATGGCGCCGGCCACGGCATAGGTGCCCGCTTCGATCCGGTCGGGAATCACCGCCCAGTCGGCGCCCGAAAGACTGGTGACGCCCGTGATGGCCAGGGTCGCCGTGTCGACGCCCTCGATCCTCGCGCCCATGGCGATCAGGCAGCGCGCCAGGTCGCCGATCTCAGGCTCCATCGCGGCGTTGTTCAGCACCGTCGTCCCCTCGGCCAGAACCGCAGCCAGGAGGGTGTGCTCGGTCGCCCCCACCGAAACGAACGGAAAGGTGATCTCGGCCCCTCGTAGGCCGTTCGGCGCCTGGGCGGAGACATAGCCCTCCTCAAGCTCGATCGCGGCGCCCAGCGCCGACAGCGCCTGGAGATGTAGATCGACCGGGCGCGCCCCGATCGTGCAGCCGCCCGGCAGGGATACCCGCGCATGTCCCGTTCGCGCCACCAGGGGCCCCAGCACATTGAACGAGGCGCGCATCTGGCGCACGAGATCGTACGGGGCGAAGGTGGAGGTGATCTCGCGCGCGTCGAACAGGGTTTCGGCGCCGTCCGGCCCGTCGCGCTCTTCCACCGTCACGCCTAGCCGGCGCAGCAATTCGCCCAGGAACCGGGTGTCGGCCAGGCGCGGCATGTTGGTCAGGCGCAGGGGCTGTTCGGTCAGCAGCGACGCAGCCATCAGCTTGATCGCCGAATTCTTGGCGCCGCTGATCGGGATCGAGCCGTTCAGCGGCGCGCCGCCCTGGATGACGATACGGTCCATGGGGTCCTTGCGAAGAGCCGCCGGCGAGCACGATACGGGGCCGGGAAGCAGGTTATCTAGCCCGGCTCGCCCTGATCGCGAAAGGGCGCCGCGTCGTCCGGCGACGGCTTTTCCGCGGTCGCCCGGTCGGCGGCCTTCCTGCGACGCAGATTGGCTCTCAGCGCCTGAGCCAGCCGCTCGGCCTTTCGTTCGGCGGCGGATTTCGGGGCGGGGGCGGACGCGCTCATTGAGACCGATAGAGCGCGCGCGAGCTTTTCGATCAAGTCGCGCCTTTGGGGCTTTCCCCCGCCCATCGCATTGGCTATAGGGCCGCTTCCTCAGATTTGGCCGCCGTAGCTCAGTGGTAGAGCGCATCCTTGGTAAGGCTGAGGTCGTGGGTTCGATTCCCCCCGGCGGCACCACTCCCAACGAAAACCCCGGTCCTCGCGGCCGGGGTTTTTGCGTCTGGGCCGGCGTTCCGGCTAGTTTTGACCACCGGCGAGCGGGGAGCGTTCGTCGTCCGCGCAGGAGTGGACTCGTCATGCTATCAAGTCGAACCCTGGTCGCGCTCGCGGCCGCCGCCGTGTGGCTCTGGACCGCGCCCGTCATGGCGCAGGAGGCCTGGGGAGGCGTCGCCGCTCACGGCGTCAGGACGCCCTTCGCGCTGGAAACCGGGGAGGGCGGGTTGGACATCCAGGCGGGCTATCGGTTCGCGCCGCAGGATCGGCTGTCGGCGATCGGCTCGCCCTCGCCCTATGTGCTGGCGGTGGTGAACACCGGAGGCGACACCAACCTGGCGGCGGGCGGTCTAAGCTGGCGATTCGGTGACCAGCTCTATGTTCAGCCTGGCATCGGTCTGGCCCTGCATGATGGACCGTCGACGCGGGTCAATGAGGCGACTCGATATCGCACCGACCTGGGCAGCCGCATCCTGTTCAACCCAAAGCTGGCGGTCGGCTGGCGGATCAGCGGGCGCGCGGCGGTCGAGGCCAGCTGGATCCACGTCAGCAACGCCCAGCTGTTGAGCCGTCAAAACCCGGGTCTGGACATTATCGGCGCCCGGGTGGTGGTCCGGCGCTGACGGCCTCAGGCCGCCGCCATCACGCTCTGGAACAGGACGGCGCCGTCGGCCGAACCGAGTTCGGCCTCGAAGGCGCGGTCGGGGTGGGGCATCATGCCCAGCACATTGCCGCGCGCGTTCTGGATTCCGGCGATGTCGGCGACCGAGCCGTTGGGATTATCCACGTAACGGAACACCACCTGGCCCCCGCCCTCGAGACGGGCCAGGGTCTCTGCGTCGGCATAGTAGTTGCCGTCGCCATTGCCCTGGGTCATCACCACCTCGCGTCGGCCCTGATAGCCGGAGGTGAAGCGCGTCTGGCCGTTGGCGACGGTCAGGCTGATCGGCTTGCAGACATATTTGAGCTGGGCGTTCCTGAGCAGGGCGCCCGGCAGCATCCCCGCCTCGCACAAGATCTGGAAGCCGTTGCAGATACCGACGACCGC
>CAZITK010000157.1:0-4544 GCA_964542145.1 uncultured Brevundimonas sp. | reverse complement strand
CCGCGCGCCAAGGTGATGCAGGAGAGCGCCCACGAGGTGCTCAAGGCCGTCGGCGACGCCAACGATCCGCTGCTGCAGGTGGCGATGGAGCTGGAGAAGGTCGCGCTGAACGACGAATACTTCATTGAGCGCAAGCTGTTCCCCAACGTCGACTTCTATTCGGGCATCACCCTGTCGGCCATGGGCTTCCCGACCACCATGTTCACCGTGCTGTTCTCTCTGGCCCGCACGGTGGGCTGGATCGCCCAGTGGCAGGAGATGATGGCCGACCCGTCGCAAAAGATCGGCCGTCCGCGCCAGCTCTACACCGGCCCGACCGAGCGGGATTACGTCGCGATCAGCCAGCGCGGCTGATCCAAGCACCTCAGACGAGGCTCACCCGCCGGTGTCCCGCCCGGCGGGTTTTCTTGGGCTCGATCCAGACCTCCCCGCTCATGTCGGCGAAGGCGAAGATGAGCGAAGTTCAGGGGCAGCGCGTGCAGCCACCCGACCTTTACCCCAAGCATCACCACCTCGAACCGTTCGCAACAGATCATCAGATCGTCGTCCACCACCAGGCCGCTCCCCGCCAGCACGCGGCCGTAATAGGTGTTGTGCGCCTCGCGCCACCAGGCCAGGCTGCCGTCGCCCTCCCCTTCGTCGCGCGCGAAGGCCGCATCCACGTCGCCCAGGCGTCGGATGTTCACAGAGGTGGTGCGAACCACCGCCTGAGCCTCCCCCGCCCAGTCGATCACCACGTTCAGATCGCCGACCCGCGGAACCGGATCGCCTGCAATGGCCAGCTCGGCCAGAGACGACGCCGTCGCCCGTTTCACGCCTCGCCGCACCAGATCGGCGCACAGGTCGGCGTCCTCCTGGTTGTCGCAGAAGTGGAAGACCGCGTTCGGCCGCGCGGGCACGCCCACATTCTCCCTCGTGAACCGGGCCCACAGGCGATCGACGGAGGCGTTCTCGGACATGCGCCTTTCCTGAACCTCGCCCGCGCCCGCGACAAGCGCCGTTACTATGTCCGATCCCGGCTTATCCCGGCGCATTCCCCATGCTACGCCCAGCGGCGACGCTTGTTTCTGGGGAGTGAAAGCCGTTGTCGATCCTGTCTCGTTCTTCCGTGCGTAGCCTGTTGGGCGCCTCCGCCGCCGCCGGCGTCCTGCTCGCCGCCGCCGGCGCCTGGGCCCAGGCCGTCCCCATCGTCCAGCCGGGCGCGCCCGGGCAGCAGAGCCGCGCCCTGACCGCCGACGAGGCCGGCCGCATCGCCGACAACCGCTATTCGGCCGACGACGTGAAGTTCATGCAGGACATGATCCTGCACCACGCCCAGGCGGTCGAGATGTCCGCCTTGGTGCAGCAGCGCACCAACAACGCCCAGGTCCGCGAGATCGCCGCCAGGATCGACTCGAGCCAGGCCGACGAGATCGAATTCATGCAAGACTGGCTGCGCGAACGCGGCGAGGCCGCGCCTGACGCCTCGGCCGGCCACGCGGCCATGGATCATTCCGCCCATGCAAGCATGGACCCCTCGGCGCATGGCGCCCATGGCGGCATGGATCACTCGGCCCACGCCGGCATGCCCGGCATGGCCACGCCTGAGCAGATGGCCGCCCTGGCCGCCGCCACCGGCCCGGACTTTGACCGCCAGTTCCTGACTCTGATGATCGCCCACCACGAGGGCGCCATCCAGATGGTGTCGGACTTGTTCGCACGGCCCGGCTCGGCCAACGATCCGATTCTGTTCCGCTTCGCCAACGATGTGACCAACGAGCAGCAGGCCGAGATCGGTCGCATGACCCGCCTGATCCGCGAAGGCGGCCAGGATCCGCGCTCGACGCTGGCCGGCGGCTTCCGCGACGCCGAACAGGCGATCAGCAACATGATCCTTTTGGCCGCCCTGCCCAAGCCGGCCGGCTTCTTCGATCCCAACAATCCCGAGGGCAACCCGCAGCGCGCGCCTTCCGCCGACGGCGAAAGCCCCGGCGAGGTCAGCCGTCGCGGGCCGCCCCTCAACTTCGCCAACACCGACCTGGCCTTCGAGGGCGATCTGATGGCGGTCGGCAACTACCACGGCGTCAATCTGTATCGTCTGGGCCAGGGCTACGAGCCTCAACTGGTCAGCTCCATCATCTGCCCCGGCGGCCAGGGCGACGTGTCGCTGGCCGGCAATCTGTTGCTGATGTCGGTGGAGTCCAACAGCGGCCGCGTCGACTGCGGCCGTCAGGGCGTACCCGCGGGTCCCTCGCCCGAGCGCTTCCGCGGCGTGCGCATCTTCGACATCTCCGATATGACCCGTCCGGTTCAAGTCGGCCAGGTCCAGACCTGCCGCGGCTCGCACACCCATTCGATCGTGTCCGAGGACGATCAGCGGATGATCATCTACAACTCCGGCATCGCCAATGTCCGCGACGAGGCCGAACTGGCGGGCTGCGTCACCGGCGCGCCCGGCGATCCGCGCACCGCCCTGTTCCGCGTCGATGTGATCGAGATCCCGCTCGCCGATCCGTCCCAAGCCCGGATCATCGACAGCCCCACGGTCTTCGCCAATGAGGAGACCGGCGAGGTCGCCGGCCTGTGGCGCGGCGGAGACCACGGCCCGGGCACCCAGACCACCAGCCGCACCGACCACTGCCACGACATCACCCTGTTCCCGTCCCTGAACATCGCGGGCGGGGCCTGTTCGGGCAACGGCATCCTGTTCGACATCTCCAACCCGCTGAAGCCGCGCCGCATCGACGCCGTGACCGACGAGGGCTTCGCCTACTGGCACTCGGCCACTTTCAACAACGACGGGACCAAGGTGGTCTTCACTGATGAATGGGGCGGCGGCGGCCGGCCGCGTTGTCGGGTGCAAGACCCGGCGACGTGGGGCGCCAATGCCATCTATGACATCGTCGACGGCGAACTGGTCTTCCGAAGCTATTACAAGTTGCCCGCGCCCCAGGGCGACAACGAGAACTGCGTGGCCCACAACGGCTCGCTGGTCCCTGTCCCCGGCCGCGACCTGTTCGTCCAGGCTTGGTACCAGGGCGGCATCTCGATCAGCGACTTCACCGACTCGGCCAACCCCTACGAGATCGCCTATTTCGATCGCGGCCCGGTCAGCGAGGAGCGCCCGGTCATGGGCGGCTACTGGTCGGTCTATTGGTACAACGGCCGCATCTATGGCGCCGAGATCGCGCGCGGTCTGGACGTCTTCGCCATGACGCCCAGCGAGCACCTGACCGAGAACGAGCTGGCCGCCGCCATGCTGGCCGACGAAGGCGACCGGGTGAACCCGCAGCAGCAGTTCCCCGTCACCTGGCCCGCTCATCCGGTCGTGGCCCGCGCCTATCTGGACCAGCTGGCCCGCGACAACGGCATGGCCGAGGCGATGCGGACCCAGATCGCCCAGGCCATGGATCAGGCCCAGCCCCTGATCGAGGCCGGCTCGACCGACGCCGCCGTCGCCGGCCAAGTCCGCGCCCTGGCCGCCCAGGTCCAGACCAGCGGCGGCGCCGATGCCACCGCCAAGCGCCTGACGGCGCTGAAGGCCACTCTGGAAGGCATCGCCCAGCGTTTGGGCTGATCACACCTGCGCTGATCGCAAACACGGCAGGCCGGGTTCGATCCCCGCCTGCCGTCGTCATTTCAGGCCGTCGCTGCGACGCCAGGCTTCGATCCGCTCCAGCGCATCGGCCATCAGGCCGTCGCGATCCAAAGCGGTGACGTCGCGGCGCGCCCGGGGACGGTCGGTGATGGCGAACAGCCGCCACTCGCGGCTGCGGCGGCCTTCCGGCGCATCCAGGGGCGAGAAGGCCGGCAGGTCCTCCGACACAGCCTTCAGCCGATAGACGAAGCCGCGCTCGGCGCCGCCCAGACGCAGGACCAGCGCGTCGGTCTCTTCGAACACCTCCGCCTTTTCCATATGGGCGGCCAGGCCATCGCGCAGACTCTCGAGCGCGGCACGGCCCTCGATCTCCAGACGCCGGGCCACCTCCTCCCGCCTCGTCGGAACGAAGATCCGCTTCAACCGGTCGCCGACCGACGGCGCGGCGGGCTCCAGCGTCATGCCGCGCACATCGGCCCCCATCTGTCGCGCCAGCCCCCACAGCAGCAGCACCATGATCACCGCGAACGGCAGGGCGGCCGCCAGGGTCGCCGCCTGCAGGGCGCCCAGCCCGCCGGCGACCAGCAGGATCGCCGCCGACGCCCCCAGCAGCAGACACCAGTAGACCCGCTGCCAGCGCGGCGTTTCGTCCGCCCCTCCAGACGCGATGGTGTCGATGACCAGCGATCCCGAGTCCGCCGATGTCACGAAGAAGATGGACACCAGCAAGACCGCGATGGCCGAGGCGATGGCCCCGCCCGGCAGATACTCCAGGAAGCGGAAGATGGCGGTCGACAGGTCATCGCTGACCGCCGCCGAGATCGCCCCGGCCGCGCCACCCATGTCGAGCGAGATGGCGGTGTTGCCGAACACGGTCATCCACAGGAAGGTGAAAGCGGTCGGCACCAGCAGGACGCCGATCACGAACTCCCGCACCGTGCGGCCGCGCGAGATTCGGGCGATGAAC
>CAZITK010000156.1:0-4545 GCA_964542145.1 uncultured Brevundimonas sp. | reverse complement strand
CTGTTCCTCGACGAGATCGGCGAGCTGCCGCTGGACATGCAGGTCAAGCTGCTGCGCGCCATCCAGGAAGGCGAGATCGACCCGGTCGGCTCCAAACGTCCGGTCAAGGTGGATGTGCGCCTGGTCTCCGCCACCAACCGCGACCTCGCCGGTCAGGTGAAGGAGGGCCGGTTCCGCGAGGATCTGTTCTATCGCCTAAACGTCTTCCCGATCGAGGCCCCTGCCTTGCGCAACCGACGCGAGGACATCGCCGCCCTGGCCGCTCACTTCATCGGCCGCTTCAATGTCGAGGAGGGCAAGCGCGTCCAGGGCCTGGCCCCCGAGACCCTGACCCTGCTCCAGGGTTTCGACTGGCCGGGCAATGTCCGCCAGCTGGAAAACGCCGTCTATCGAGCCATCATCCTGGCTGACCAGGCCTGGCTGCAGCCGCACGACTTCCCGGCGGTGTCCGGCCTGGCCGCGCCTCTGAGCCGCCCGGACACCGCGCAGGGAGACTCGACTGAGGTCTCAGGTATGCCGGTGTCGGCGCTGGAAACCTTGGCCTCCCTGCCGCCTGCGCCCGACAGCCCGATCCGGGTGCTGGACGAGCGCGGACACATGCGCACGCTGGAGGACATCGAGCGCGATCTGATCGAGCACGCCATCTCGGTCTATGCCGGCCACATGTCAGAGATCGCCCGACGCCTCGGCATCGGCCGCTCGACCCTCTACCGCAAGGTCCGCGAGAACGGTCTGGAGGACGCCCTGGCCAAGGCGTCCTGACCGAGAGACAGGTTTAGGCGCCCTGCCCATGCCGCGATCGGTCGTCTAAAGAGGACGCAAGACACCGCTATCGAGGCCCCCCGCCCATGACGCCCGCAAACTCCGCCGCCCCGCGCGCAATCCAGCCCGTGTCCATGAGCGACTATGACCGTGACTTCCAGGCCTTCGCCGACCGGCTCGGGGCCTCGTTCAAACGCTATGGCTTCGCGGTCGTCTCCGACCATGGGCTGGACGAGGGCGTGATCGAGCGCGCCATCGACGACGCCAAGGCCTTCTTCGCCCTCCCCGAGGACGTCAAGCGCCAGTACCACCAGCCCGGAACCGGCGGCGCGCGCGGCCTGACCCCCTTCGGCGTCGAGGCGGCCAAGGGCGCGGCGGCGGTCGATCTCAAGGAATTCTGGCATACCGGCCGCGAGCTGCCCGAGGGTCATCCGCTTCGCCGCTACATGCGCGACAATGTGTGGCCGAATGAAATCCCCGGTTTCCGCGAAGACGTTTACGGCATGTTCGAGGTCCTGGACGTGCTCGGCCGCAAACTGCTCCGCGCCATCGCCCGCTATCTTGAGATCGGCGACGACTATTTTGAGGACAAGGTTCAGCTGGGCAACAGCGTCCTGCGCCTGCTCCACTATCCGCCGGTGCCGGCCGATGCGCCGGGGGTGCGCGCCGGGGCGCATGAGGACATCAATGTCATCACCCTGCTGCTCGGCGCTGAGGAGGCCGGGCTGCAGCTCAAGGACGCCGACGGCCAGTGGCTGGACATCGCCCCGCCGCCTGGCGCCCTGGTGGTCAACATCGGCGACATGCTGCAGCGGCTGACCAACCACGTCCTGCCGTCGACCACCCACCGCGTGGTCAATCCGTCGCCCGAGCGGCGCGGCTTCGCCCGCTATTCGACCCCCTTCTTCCTGCACTTCAATCCGGACTTCGTGATCGAGACCCTGCCGTCCACCGTTACCGCGGACAACCCCGATCGCTATGCCGGAAAGGCCATCATGGCCGAGGACTTCCTGACCGAACGCCTGCGCGAGATCCGGCTTATTTAAAAGGCGGTAGCGCGCATGAAACGTCGAGCGCTGCGTCAGCGCAGCCATGCGGAATGTCAGGTTAATCTTCCATAGAAGGGCGGCCCCGGCCGCTTTTGATGGTCGCCCGACCCGCCTTGGCTTTCAGACGTCGTTCCTTCGAGGCGCGTGTCGGCCGGGTCACTACCCGCCGGACCGGCTCCACGGACGCCCGGTCGATCAGCTCCTGAAGCCGTTCCAGGGCGTCGGCGCGGTTGCGCTCCTGGGTGCGGAACCGCTGAGCGGTGATCTGTACCACCCCCTCCTGGGTCAGGCGGGAGCCCGCCAGCTTCATAAGTCGCTCGCGCACAGCCTCCTTGAGCGAAGGCGAGTTGGCCACGTCGAAGCGCAATTGAAGCGCCGTCGACACCTTGTTGACGTTCTGGCCGCCCGGCCCGCCGGCGCGAAAGAAGCGGTAGTCCAGTTCGCCCCGTGCCTCGAGCGTCTCGACCTTCACGGCGCGGCCCGGAGCGCCTGGACCACGGCGGCGTCCAGGGCCTGGAGGAATTTCGACCGGTCGGCGGCCGAGAAGGGCGGCGGGCCGGACGTGGCTACGCCGATGGAGCGCAGATGCTCGCCCACCATCCGCCCGGCCAGGGCCGCGCCGATCGAGTCCGGCGTGAACGGCTGGCCGTTCGGCTTGATCGCCTGGGCCCCGGCCTTCAGCGCCCGGTCGGCCAGGGGAATGTCCGAAGTGATGACGATGTCGCCCTGGCCCGCCCGCTCGGCGATCCAGTCGTCGGCGATGTCCGGCCCCGCATCGACCACCACCTGTTCGATCAGGGGCTCGCGCGGGGTGGTGATCCAGGCGTTGGACACCACGAACACCTTCAGCCCGCAGCGACGGGCCACGCGATAGACCTCCTCCTTAACCGGACAGGCGTCGGCGTCGATGTAGAGGGTGGTCACGGCCTCACACGGTGTCGGGCAGCGTCCGAATTAAAATTCTGCTTTGTCATCGCGCCACTTGATAGAGAGGGCATAGAGCCAACACACGGCCAGTACGAAGGCAATCAGATACATCGTATAGAAAGCCGCAGCTTCCGCCGATGTGACGAAGCGCGAACCTTCGCCCCAGAAATACACATCGATGTTCTGAAGACCGGTCGGCTCGCGCGGCGCTTCATTGTAGATCAGGGTCGATGGAATGGCGCTCAGAAACAGCACCAGGGGAAGCCTGGCCAATAGGCACCGGACGATCCGGAACGTCTTGTCCTCGGTCACAGCCCCGGATCATACGCCCCGGCGTCGCGCATGCGGGTCTCCCGGGCGGCGTTGGAACGCGAGCGCATCTCGTCGGCCATCTCGCAGACCGTGCGGGACGCCGTCGACTTGTGAACGCCGGGGATCAGGGCATGCAGAAAGGCGGCGGCGGCGCAGCCCAGCATGCGGAACCCGTACCTGGACGACGCGGCCATGTGCTCGAAATAGCTCTCCTCGACCTCGCGGGGATGGTCTCTGAACAGCCGGTCGAAGGATCGTTTCACGCGCCCGCCCTGGACTGCGGCCCGCTCCTGGAGGAGCTCCGGGCCTACCGAAGAGCCTCATTTTACCCTAAAGCCGGGGCCATGCATCAAGCCCCAACCGTCACTCCCGTGTGATCGGCGCCTGGTCCCGAGAAAAACGTCAAGGAATCCGCACCATGGCCGACTCCGGCGCCACCGCCCCCAAGACCTTCCGCTGGGACGATCCGCTGGATCTGGACGGGCGGCTGACCGACGATGAGCGGATGATCCAGGAGGCGGCCCGCGCCTATGCCCGCGACAAGCTGCTCCCGCGCGTGGTCTCGGCCTTCGAGGACCAGCGGTTCGACCGCGAGATCATGACCGAGCTGGGCGAGATGGGCTTTCTGGGCGCCACCCTGCCAGAGCAATACGGTGGAGCGGGCGCCAGCCATGTCGCCTATGGCCTGATCGCGCGCGCGATCGAGGCGGTCGACAGCGGCTATCGCTCGGCCATGAGCGTGCAGTCCTCCCTGGCCATGTACCCGATCTACGCCTTCGGTTCAGAGGAGCAGAAGATGCGCTTCCTGCCCCGGATGGCGGCCGGCGAGCTTATCGGCTGTTTCGGCCTGACCGAAGCCGACGGCGGGTCCGACCCCGCCTCGATGAAGACCAAGGCGGAAAAGGTCGAGGGCGGCTACCGCCTGAACGGCTCCAAATACTGGATCACCAATTCGCCGATCGCGGACCTCGCCATCGTCTGGGGCAAGCTGGACAACGTGATCCGGGGGTTCATCGTCGAACGCCACATGGACGGCTTCTCAACCGACAAGATCGACGGCAAGCTGTCGCTCCGCGCCTCGATCACCGGCGACATCGGGCTGAACGACGTCGTCGTGCCGGAAGAGAACCTCTTGCCCGGCGTTCAGGGGCTGCGCGGGCCGTTCAGCTGTTTGAACAAGGCGCGCTACGGCATTTCCTGGGGGGCCATGGGGGCGGCGGAATTCTGTTTTCACGCTGCGCGCGACTATGTCGGCGAGCGCATGCTGTTTGGCCGTCCGCTATCCAGTCGCCAGCTGGTGCAGAAGAAGCTGGCCGACATGCAGACCGAAATTTTCCTGGGTTTTGAGGGGGCCTTGGCGCTGGGCCGTCGTCTGGACAATGGCGACTGGTGCCCCGAGGCCATCTCGATGATGAAGCGTAACAACTGCGGCAAGGCCTTGGCCATCGCCCGCGAGGCCCGCGACATGCACGGCGGCGCCGGCATCACCGGCGAG
>CAZITK010000155.1:0-4579 GCA_964542145.1 uncultured Brevundimonas sp. | reverse complement strand
TGGCCAAGGAGAGCGCGCGGCTTCAGGCCCTGCAGGTCCAGCAGCAGCTGGGCGCCCAGGCCCTGTCGATCGCCAACCAGGCGCCGCAGGTCATCCTGTCGCTGTTCCGCTAGGCCGGAACGCGCGCGCGCAGCTAGAAGCGGCCGAGGCGGCGGTCCGGGTAGCCGAAGGGGGCGGGCCGTCGACGGCGCAGGCCGGACCGGGCGCCGAAGCCGTAATAGCCGATGATATGCGCCCAGAGGGCGGACAGAAGGCGCATCCCGGCCTCCCTGGAGGATTGCTGATGTGGTCGCGCAACCCCGGCCGTGCGTCGTCGTTCCCGCGCGGCGTTAAACTCCTCGTTACCGGCCCCCGCCTAGGCTGGCCGCCGGGAGGCCGCCCTTGACCGTCAACAACGCCTATCTGCTGGGGCTGTTCGGTCTGCCGCCGGGGGGGCTGGGCGGCGGTTTCGGCATGGGCGCCCCCGCACCGGCGCGCAAGAAGGTGCAGCCGACCGCGCCCTGGGCCCCTGCGGCCAGGCCGCCCGATCCCGGCGATCTGTTGAGGAGCGCCCTGGCGGGACGCCGCCTGATCAACGAAGGCGCCGCCCGCGTCGACCTGTCGGGCGCCTCGGCCGACTATCGCAAGCTCTTCGCCCTGTACGCGGGGCTGGAAAGCCTGAACGCCCTGGCCGATCGCGCCGCCGCGCGGGGGGTGACCACGAGCGAGACAAGCCTGATCGAGCGGCGCTTCGCCAGCGGCATGGCCGAGCTGTCAAGCTGGATGGCCGACGCCAGGCTGGAGGGGGTGCGCCTGACCCAGGGGGTGTCTGTCTCGACGTCGAAATCGACCGCCGCCATCGCGCGGGATTCGGCCCAGTCGATCACCGCACCGATCCACGAGGGTGCGCCGGACCAGGTGGTGGCGGCCTTCGAGGGCGAGGTGCGCTTCTCGATCGGGATCACCACCGCCGGCGGAACCCTCCAGACGGCGATCGACCTGGGCGAGATGGGCGACCAGCCGCGCAGCCTGGACAATGTGGTGCGGTTCATCAACGAGCGGCTGGAGGCGTCCGGGGTCGAGACGCGCCTCGCCCGCCACCAGATCCCCGTCGAGCCCAGGACGCTCCAGGTCGGCGACCGCACCGTGACCCTGCCCAGCGGCGCCGATCGCTGGGCCCTGATGATCCGCGGCTCTGTGGTCGAGACGGTCAGTTTCTCGGCGCCCGAGGCGTCGGACGCGGTCTATGTGGCGCAAGGGGGGGGGCCGGGCGGCGCCAGCCAGCTGTTGAAGTTCGACGCCGCGGGCGGCGTCGGCGCGGCGCGGGTCGGCGAGACCCACTGGGTCGAGGGCCGGCTGGCCCAGACCGCCCTTCCGGCCGGGATCGAGACCATTCGCGCCAGCACGACGGCGCCGGATGGCTCGCTCTGGGTGCTGGCCGACGTCTCGGCCGGGCCGGACAACCAGCCGATCAAGGGCGACCGCGACGTGGCGCTGATGAAGTTCGACAGCGCCGGCCGGCTGGTGGCGACGCGCACCCTGGGGGCCGCGGACCAGGCCTCGGGTTTCGCCCTGGCGGTGGCCGACGACGGCCGCGTGGCGGTGGCCGGTTCGGTGACGGGCGGCCTGATGGTGGCTGGAGCGGCGGGGGCGATCTCCGGCAGGCTGGCCGGCGACGACGCCCGGGCCGCCGACAGTTTCGTCACCGTCTTCGACGCCGAGGGCGCCGAACTGTGGACCCAGAGGCGGGGCGCCAGGGCCGAGGACGAGGCTACGGCCGTGGCCTTCGGGCCGGACGGCGCGGTGGTGGTGGCGGGCCGCAGCCGCGGCGCCATGCCGGGCGGCGCGCCGATCGGCGGCTGGGATGGCTATGTCCAGACCTTCAGCCAGCATCAGGTGCATTCGCTGGCGCCGATGACCGGCCGGCCGGAGGGCGTCCACCAGTTTGGCACGGCGGGCGAGGACAGCGTGGCCTCGATCGCGATGTCGGGCTCGAACCTCTATGTCGCCTCGGTCGAAAGCGGCCGGGCGGTGGTGCGCCGGTACGAGATGGCCTCCGGACAGATGACCCTGTCGGCGACCCGCGACCTGGGCCCCCTCGGCGGCGGCATCGCCGGGATCGAGGTGACGGGCGACCGCGTGGTCCTGGCCGGCACGACCCATAATGCGACTTTTGGCGGTGTGGCGGGCGGCGCCCATTCCGGCGGCACGGACGCGTTCGTGCTGAGCCTGGACACGACCCTGAGCGCGGGAGGCGGCGACCGACTGACCTTCCTGGGCGGCGAGGGCGACGACACGGTGGCCGACGTCAAGCTGCATCAGGGCCAGGTATGGATCACCGGCCAGCATGACCGGCCTCTGGGCGCCAGGGGCGACGCGCCGCGCGACGCCTATCTGGCGCGGATCGACGCGGTGACCGGCGAGGTCGGGCTGAACCGGACCTGGAAGGGCCAGGACGGCCAGGCGACGCCCGCGACCCTGAGCGTCGCGGCGGGCGGCGCAAGCGTGCTGGACCGGCTGGGCCTGCCCCAGGGCGCGATCGACCAGAGCGCGTCCAAGCGCCTGATCGACGGCACGTCGCTGAGGGTCGGCGATCAGTTCACCATCACCGTGGACGGCGGCCGGCCGCGCACCGTCACCATCGATGCCCGCGACACCCTGCAGTCTCTGGCGCGCAAGATCGAACAGGCGTCGCAGATGCGGCTGAGGGTCACGGTCGCGTCCGAGGGCGGCCATGTCACCGGCGTGGAGGCCGACGGCGAGACCCGCGCCACGGCCGGCGGCTGGCAGCGGCTGTCGATCTCGGCCCGCGACGACAGGGGCGGCGCCACCGTTTCTGCGGGGCCCGCCGGCCGCGACGCCCTGGCGGGCCTGGGCTTGTCACCCGGCCATCTGCGTCCGACCACGGGCAAGAACGACCTCAAGACGTTCGGCCTGGACCTTCCCGCCCATCTGAAGCTGGGCTCGGCCGAGGCTGCCAAGGCGACCTCGGAGCGCCTCCAGGCGGCGATGACGGCCGTGCGCGCCGCCTACCGGGAGCTGGCCCCGAAGACCCCCTCGACCGCCTCATACGGCAAGGCTCCGGCCTATCAGACCGCCCAGATCGCCAACTACCAGGCGGCGCTCGCCCGACTGACCGGCGGCATGTGACGGTGCGCGTCCTGCGCGGTTGACGCGACCCCTTCCGCCGGGGTTACTGCCCCTTCCGCCGCAGCGAGCGCCGCATGTCGTTTCCCCAGAACAATCGCGCCGTCCTGTTCGCCGGGGCCGGCCTGGCCGTGGTCGCCGGCCTGGCCATCGCTTTCTTCATGGGGGGCGACGGCGACAATCCGCCGGCGCGCCAGGACGGCCCGCGCGGCGAACTGAAGGTCGATGTCGCCGACGCGCCCAGCCTGGATCCCGGCCGCGAGCTGCGGTGTTATGTCGAAGGTCGGTATGTGGGCGCGGCGACCCTGGCCGACTGCGCGCGCCGAAACGGCCTGGCCACCGACGCCCTGGATGTCGGGGTGGACGCCTCGGGCGAGCTGGTGGCCGCGCCGACCGCCTCTCTGGCCCCGCCGCCCGACCTGCCCCAGGATGTCTCGGCCTTGCCGCCTGGGGACGTCATCGTGGAGCGCGCGCCTGCGGGGAGCGTGCCCAGCCGTCCGACGGCCGACGGCCGGGCCTGTCTTCGTCATGTGGGCGGCGGGTGGCGCCAGCTGTCGTCCAACATGGGCAAGGCCGCCTGCGTCCAGGCGCTTTTCTCGGGAACCTGCGTGGCGCCCGGCGACGCCGTCTATGGCCGCTGGGGCGACACGACCCTGAGGCTGGTGCCGCGCCGGGTGGAGGAATCCCCCGACAATCGCCGCTTCCGCACCTATGTCGATCAGAACGACGCCTGCCAGTTTCCAGGGATCTAGACCATGCGCCTGATCGCCCTCTCAGCCATCGCGGGCCTGGCCGCCGCCTGTTCGTCTGGCCCCGAGGCGCCGTCTGCCCCCCGCGTCTGCTACCACTATGGAAATCCCGGCGTCGCGGGCGAAGAGCCGCGCTTCAATGAGGTGGCCCAGGACATCGAGTCCCTCGAATACTGCGCGGCCCAGCTGGAGGTGATGCGCCTCAGCTTCCTCAGAATGGGCGGCTCCAACCGCGACATCGTCGGCGCCTACGGCGGTCAGTTCATCTTCATCGACCGCCAGGGCGTGTGGGCGGCCAAGGACTTCGAGGGCGGCCGCTTCTTCGTCATGACCCGCAGCGGCGACGGCCGGCTGCTGGCCCCCTCGGCCATCGACTGGAACGCCGTGGAGGCGGCCCACGCCGCGCGCCAGGCTCAGGCGGGCGCGGCGGCCGAGACGCCCTGAACCCACTGGAACCAAACCGGAACATCGGCTAGGCTGAACGCCGCCGCAACACAGACATAGTCAGAAGGACAAGCGAACCATGGCCGGCAGCGTCAACAAGGTCATTCTCGTCGGCAATCTGGGCCGCGATCCCGAGATCCGCTCGCTGAACAACGGCGACCGGGTGGCCAATCTGTCCATCGCCACCTCCGAGACCTGGCGCGACAAGTCCTCGGGCGAGCGCAAGGAAAAGACCGAATGGCACCGGGTGGTCATCTTCA
>CAZITK010000154.1:0-4627 GCA_964542145.1 uncultured Brevundimonas sp. | reverse complement strand
GGATAGCCGCGATGCAGCAGGACGCCCTCGTCGCCGTCGATATAGGTCAGGGCGCTCTCGCAGGAGGCTGTCGAGGTGAAGCCCGGATCGTAGGTGAAGACCCCCGTGCCGCCATACAGCTTGCGGATATCCAGAACGTCCGGGCCCGTCGAACCCCGGAGCACGGGCAGTTCGACGCTCTTGTCGCGGTAGGTCAGACTGGCGGCGCCAGCGGTCTTCACGTCATCGGCCATGCAGGGGGCCCCCTTACTATGTGCGCGCGATCGGCGCCCCTCGCGCCTTCCCGCAGTGTTGTCGCCGTTCACTTAATGTGTTGCAGCGCGTCATCCAAGCGCCCGAGACTTTGTTCACGACCCAGTGAAATCAGGATGCGTGCGATGTCGGGTGATACAAGGCCGCCGGTTAAGGCCGCCCGGGCAGGCGGACCGATCTTGCCGAAGCCAACGCCCTCGGCCTCGGCGAAGGCCTTGAGGTCGGTTTCCAGCGCCTCGATCGTCCAGGGCTCGAAGGTCGCCAGGCGGTCGCGCAGACGGGCGATTCGCTCGCTGGACTCCCCCGAAAGCTGGCTGCGCGCCTTGTCGTCCAGCGCCAGGGGGCGGGAGGCCAGGGCGAAGGCGACCTGGGCCTTAAGCTCGATGAGGGTTCTGGCGCGGTCCTTGACCAGGCCGATGACCCGGATCAGCGCCTCGCGTGCGCCCCTGACCGGCGGCTGGTCCGAGATCAGGTCGGCTAGGCGGCCGTCGTCGGCCAGCCGCAACCAGTGGGCGTTCACGTGGGCCAGCTTGTCGAAGTCCAACCGTGACGGCGCCTTGCCCAGGCCGTCAAAATCGAACCACTGGACGGCCTGGTCGTCCGAAAACAGTTCCTCGTCGCCGTGACTCCAGCCCAGGCGGGCCAGATAGTTGCGCATGGCCTCGGGCAGATAGCCCATCTCGGCGTATTCATGGACGGCTTGGGCGCCGTGGCGCTTGGACAGCTTGGCGCCGTCCGGGCCGTGAATCAGGGGGATATGGGCGAAGGTAGGGCGCGGCCAGCCCAGGGCGTCATAGATCAGGCTCTGGCGCGCAGCGTTGTTCAGATGATCGTCGCCCCGAATGACGTGGGTCACGCCCATGTGGTGGTCGTCGGCGACGACGGCCAGATTGTAGGTCGGAGCCCCGTCCGACCGCAGCAGCACCAGATCGTCGAGGTCGGCGACACTCCAGGCCACGCGGCCCTGGACCGCATCTTCGACCACGACCTCGCCCTCGGCTGGGCGGCGAAAACGCACCACATGGGGCTGGGCCAGATCACCCTCGGCCGGGTCGCGGTCGCGCCAGGGGGAAACGAAGGCGCGTTTCTCGGCCTTGGCTTCGTCGCGCAGACGACCGGTCTCCTCCGCCGAGGTCCAGTCTCGGTAGGCGGCGCCGCGCGTCAGCAGTTCGGCCACCACCTCGCGGTGGCGGTCGGCGCGGGCGAACTGGAAGACGGGGGGCGCGTCGGAGGTCAGCCCCAGCCAGTCCAGTCCCTGAAAGATGGCGTTCACCGCCGCCTGGGTGGAGCGCTCGCGATCGGTGTCCTCGACCCGGATCAAGAAGCGGCCGCCGTGGCGGCGTGCAAACAGCCAGTTGAAAAGCGCCGTTCTTGCACCCCCTATGTGCAGATAGCCGGTGGGGGAGGGTGCGAAGCGGGTGACGACGGGGGCGGAAACAGCGGACATAGGGGCCTCGAATGCGGGCGCCCTTATACCCGGTCAGTCGGCTGAGCCCAGAGTCGCGTCCAGACTCGCGCGCCTGAAGGGCTGGCTGCGCGACCAGGTGCTGGCTCAGCACGACCGCTGGCGACTGTGGGCGCCTGTGGCCTATGGCGGCGGGGCAGCGCTGTACTTCGCCCTGCTGGAGGAGCCGCCCCTGTGGCCGCTGGCGCTGATGGCCATAGCGGCGATAGCCATGTGGTTAGGCGCATGGCGGCTGGGGTTCGGGCGGGGCGTGACGGTGCCGCTGATGATCCTGGCCTGTTTCGCCCTGGGGCTGGCGGCGGCCAAGCACCGGACAATTCGGGTGGCCGAGCCGATCGCTCCAGCGATGGTCGAGCCGACGATGCTCGAGGGCTGGGTGGTGGATGTGGATTCCGCCGGAGCCAACGGCGCGCGGGTGGTCCTGGCGCCGGTGCGCATCCGGGGGCTGGAGCCGGATCAGACGCCGATACGTCTGCGCGCCACGGTGCGGGGCGAGCCGCCGCCGCCGGGTTCGGCCGTGCGCCTGTTCGCCATCCTCAATCCCCCGCCGCCGCCGGCCGCCCCGGGCGGCTACGATTTCGGGCGGAACGCCTTCTTCCTGGGCATGGGCGGCACGGCCTTTGGATTGGGGCCGACGCGCGAGGCGCAGTTGCCGGAGCCGCCGCGTGAACTGCGCTGGCGGATGGCGCTGAACGGGATGCGTTACGACCTGGCCTCGCGGATCGTGGACCGCCTGGGGGCCGAGAGCGGCGGCATCGCGGCGGCCATGACCACCGGCCACGAGACCTGGATCAGCGAAGAGCAGAACCAGGTGATGCGGGATTCTGGCCTCTACCACATCATCTCCATCTCGGGCCTGCACATGGCCATCGTCGGCGGCTTCGTCTTCTTCATGACGCGGTTTCTGGTGGCTGGCTGGCCGTGGCTGGCGCTGAGGGTGTCGTCCAAGAAGGTCGCGGCCTGGGCGGGTCTGTTCGCGGTGGGCGGCTATCTGCTGATCTCGGGCGGGCCGCCGCCGGCCGAGCGGGCCGCGATCACCGCCTCGGTGGCCTTCATCGCCATCCTGCTGGACCGGCGGGCGATCAGCATGAACGCTCTGGCGGTGGCGGCCCTGATCGTGCTGAGCCTGAGGCCGGAGTCCATTGTCCAGCCCGGATTTCAGATGTCCTTCGCCGCCACCGCCGCCCTTGTGGCCCTGGCCGAGGCCTGGCCCCGGCGCGCCAAGCCGATGAAGCTGCCCTTCGCCCTGGCGGCGATTCAAAAGGTATCAGGCTGGCTGCTGGCGGCCGGGGCGGCCAGCCTCGTCGCGGGCATGGCGACCGGCCCCTTCGCCATGCAGCATTTCAACCGGACAGCGGTGTATGGGCTGATCGCCAACCTGGCGGTGTCGCCGATCTCCAGCTTCGTGATGATGCCGGCCCTGGCGCTGGGGGCGGCCCTGACGCCGTTCGGACTGGGCGGGCCGTTCCTGGACATCGCCGGGCGGTGCGTCGACGCCATGCTGGCCATCGGGACGTGGACCTCGAACCTGCCCGGCGCGGTCCGCAACATCCCGAGCGCCCCGGCCGTGGCCCTGCCGATCGCCTTTCTGGGCGTGCTGACCGTCTGTCTGTGGCGCGGGCGGCTGCGCTGGCTGGCCCTGCCGCTGGCGACGGCGGTGCTGTGGTGGCCGCGCGAGGCCACGCCCGACATCTGGATCGGGGACGGCGGCACAAACGGCGCCTGGACAGAGGCCGGTCAGGCCACGGCGCTGAGGCCCACGGTGCGCCAGTTCGCGCTGGACCTGTGGTCACGGCGGCGCGGTCAGCAGCTTCAGGCACCGGCCGAGGGCGATTTGGCCTGCACCCGCTTTTCCTGCCGCCCCGCCGAGAGGGAAGGGCCGCTGGCCGTCTGGTGGGGGCGACGCGCGCCGGTCGAGGATCAGCTGGCCGAACTTTGCGCCACGGCCGAGGTGGTGGCGGTGCGCGGCCATGTGCCGGTGCTGCCCGCGCCATGTGCCGCGCGTCTGGTGCTGGACGGCCGCGACTTCGCCGCCGGCGGCTCGGTCGAGCTGTGGCGCGAGGGCGACGGCTGGCGCGCCCTGTGGGCCTCCACCGACCGGGGCGACCGGCCCTGGACACAGGTGACGTCCTTCAGTCCATGATCTGAGCGCGGCGTGGCGGCAATCGCGGATTCGCGCTATTGTGGCCGACATGAACGCCCCCGCCTTTTTCCCGCGCACGGAGACGGCCCGCCACCGGTTTACGGTGGAAGACGTGGCGCGGATGGTGGAGGTCGGGGTGATCGATCGCAATGGACCGATGGAGCTTCTGGACGGAGAGGTCCTGGAAATGCCGTCCGAGGGGGAACTGCATCTAACGCTGAAGTCGCTGCTTATCCGCGCCTTCAACAGGGCGTTGGGCGACGATTGGATGGTCGTGCCGGACGGTACGCTGCACCTGGGACCGGAAGACGCTCCGGAACCTGATGCCTACATCCTTCCGGGCGGCGCCGCGCTCAAGCCCGTCGATCCCGCCACCGTCGTTCTGGTGGTCGAAATCGCCGACACCTCCCTGGCCCACGACCTCGGGCGCAAGGCGGCCAAATACGCCCAGTACGGTCTGGCGGAATATTGGGTGGTCGATATCGCCGCGCGCCGGGTCCATGTGCTGACCAAGCCCGCCGACGGCGTCTATCACGAGATCACCACCGCGCCGTTCGACGCCGCCGTGAGCCCCCGCGCCCTGCCTCGGATCGCCGTCCGCTTCGACGAACTGTCGCCGCCGACTTGAGACGTTTCATCGCTCCGCCTTGTCGATGGCCTTGGCCGCGTTCCACAGAGCGTCCATCTCGGTCAGGTCGGACTGGTCGGGCGTGCGGCCGTCCTTGGCCAGTTCGGCCTCGATGTGGTGGAAGCGGCGGATGAACTTG
>CAZITK010000153.1:0-4685 GCA_964542145.1 uncultured Brevundimonas sp. | reverse complement strand
GCTTCGGCGACGACGGCCGCCTGTACGCCGTGAACCCGGAGGCCGGCTTCTTCGGGGTGGCGCCGGGTACGGGCGCGGAGACCAACGCAAACGCCGTCGCCACCCTGAGCTCCAACACCATCTTCACCAACACCGCCCGCACCGCCGACGGGGACGTCTGGTGGGAGGGGCTGACCAAGACCCCGCCCGAGGGACTGACCGACTGGAAGGGGCGGCCGTTCGATCCTGCGCGCGGCGAGCCGGCGGCCCATCCCAACGCCCGCTTCGCCGCCCCGGCCGGTCAGTGCCCGACTATCGCGCCGGAATGGGAAGACCCCCGCGGCGTGCCGATCTCGGCCATTCTGTTCGGTGGCAGGCGGGCTTCGGCGGTGCCGCTGGTTACCCAGGCCTTCGACTGGGCGCACGGCGTCTTCATGGGATCGACCGTGGCCTCCGAAGGCACGGCTGCCGCCGAGAACGCCATCGGCGAGCTGCGTCGCGATCCGTTCGCCATGCTGCCCTTCTGCGGCTACAACATGGGCGACTATTTCGGCCACTGGCTGAAGATGGGCGAGGGGCGCGACCCAGCGCATTTGCCCAAGGTCTTCTTCGTCAACTGGTTCAGGAAGGGCGCCGACGGCCGTTTCCTATGGCCCGGTTTCGGCGACAATGTCCGCGTCCTGGACTGGATCGTCCACCGTCTTGAGAACGAGGTCGAGGCCGAGAGCACCCCCATCGGCCTGACCCCAAAACCCGGCCAGATCGACATCGAAGGCCTGATCCTGTCCGACGGGGCGATGGACACCCTGCTGGGCGTCGATCTCGAGGTCTGGCGCGAGGAAGCGGGGCTTATTCCCGCCTTTTTCGAACGCTTCGGGGACCGTCTTCCCCAGGCGCTCTGGGATCAGCACGCCGCGCTAGAGCGGCGGCTGAGCGAGGCCCAAGGCGCGGCGATGGCGGCGGAATAGGCTTGCCAAGGCGGCCGCCGGGCGCGATCCAGCGTCCGTGCAGGCCGACTCCTCTTTTGACGTGATCGTTCTGGGCGCAGGTGTGCTGGGCCTCGCCATTGCGGCCGAGCTGGGCGCGAGCGGACGGACCGTGGGTGTGATCGATCCTGGCGCCGTCAACGCCTCGTCCGTGGCCGCCGGCATGATCGCCCCGGCGTTGGAGGCCGTGCTGGAGGACTGCGATCCCGGACGCGCCGCCCTGCTGCGTCGCGCCGCCGCCCTGTGGCCTCATTTCGCCGAGCGGTTCAACGTGACCCTTCATCGAGAGGGCTCCGACTGGCTGGGTCCGGACCCGAGCAACCGGCTGGCGCGGATTCAGGACCTGGGTTTCGAAGGCTGCATCGACGGCGAGGCGGTCCATGTGTGCGGTGAAGCGAGAGTCGAGCCCTTGGCCGCGCTCGCCGCCTTGCGCGCGGCCGCCGGCGTCGAGATGGTCGAGGGTGAGGCTCTCGCATTGGCGCGGGACGGGGACGGCTGGTCCGTCCGACTTGGGGACGGCCGCGGGAGGGCAGGCCGACATCTGGTGGTCGCCACGGGGACGGGGCCGGCGCTTCCTGGCTTGCCTCGCCCGGTTATGGCCCTGATCGCTCGCATTCAACCGATCCGGGGTCAGTTGCTCGAGATCGAAGGTCGTTTGCCACGGGTCCAGCGCTCGGGGGAGGGGTACGCCGCGCCGGGTCGCCCGGGTCGGATACTGATCGGCGCCACCATGGAGGCAGGCCGTCGCGACCTGACGCCCGATCCTGAGACTGAGGCATATCAGCGACGTCTGGGCGAAAGGCTGATCGGCGCGCCCTTGGGCGAGAGCGTCGCCCGCGTAGGCGTGCGGGGAGCCAGTCCGGACGGCTTGCCTCTGGCGGGCCCGGTGGGCGACGGCTTGAGTTTGGCCCTGGGCCCGCGCCGCAACGGCTGGCTTCTGGCGCCCCTGGTCGCTCGCATGATTGTCGACGGTGTCGAGGGCCGGCCCGTCCCGGAACCGGCCCTCGCCGCGAGCAGATTTTTCTAGGAGGCCCTGCCCATAACGGAGGGCGCTCCGGGCGGCGTTTCCGACCCACGGCCGACGACAACCAGGGCCGGATCATTAACAGGACTTTTCGCCATAGCCATGCGGGTTAAGGTTCGCTTAACCACGATTGGTGATCCTGACCACATGAGCGTCCATGCGATTCGCGCATCGACCGGCGTCGAACACGCCATCCGCCGGGCCGCCCAGGCCACGGGGGTGGATTTCCAGTTCCTGATGCAGACGGCGCGCCGCGAAAGCGCCTTCAACCCCGCCGCCAAGGCCCGCACCTCCAGCGCCGCCGGCCTGTTCCAGTTCATCGAACAGACCTGGCTGGCCACGGTCAAGAAGGCCGGCGCCAAGCACGGCTATGGCCAGTACGCCGATCTGATCCACCAGGGCGGCGACGGCCGATGGCGCGTGGCGGGATCGGCCCGAAACGTCGTCATGGACCTGCGCTACGACCCCCAGGCCGCCAGCCTGATGGCCGCCGAGCTGACCCAGTCGAACGCCGCCTATCTGCGCGGCCGCACCGGCCGGACCCCTGGCGGCGGAGATCTCTACGCCGCGCATTTCCTCGGGCCCGGGGGCGCCGCCCAGCTCATGGAAGCAATGATCACGCGGCCTGGCGCCTCGGCCGCCGCTCTATTTCCCCAGGCCGCGGCGGCTAACCGTCCAATTTTCTATCGTGACGGCCGAGCCGCCACGGTGGCGGAAGTTCACGCCAACCTCCAGCGCACCGCGGCCGGCGCCGGGATCGTCGCGCCGCCCGATGTCGCCGATCCTGCCGCGCCGCCCATGAGCGTCAAGGACATGGCGATCGCCGAACGCATGGACCGACTGCGCCACGAACAGGCGCTGGTCGCCATGCTGCTCGACAACAACGACCCGGCCGACGGCCTCACGGGCGGAGGCGGCGCTTCAGCCTTCCTGCGAGCCTTCGCACCCCCGGTGGAATCGCATCAGACCTGACCCTCGGCCGCCCGACAAGGTAAACGCGGCGTTAGGACTTTGTGCTGATGATGCCGGCGGACGATCGGGAAACCAAGCCATGACACCGTTCCGCGCCCGCCTCAGCGAGAGCGACATCCGCCGCCTGATCAAGGCGGACGACGACGACGAACGCGCCGGCGCGGCCCACAAACTGTGTCGGGCCATGGACCGGGCCGACCACGACCGCACTCTGAGCGATCTCGACCGAGAAGCGGCCCAGAAGATCATGCGCGTCCTGGCCGGCGACGCCGCGGAGCTGGTTCGCCGCGCTCTGGCCGTCACCCTCAGGAACTCCGATCTCCTGCCGCGCGATGTGGCGAGACAGCTGGCGGCCGATGTCGATTCCATCGCCCTCCCTGTCTTGGCCGGCTCGCCCGCGTTCACAGATGATGATCTGATCGAGGTTATCCGCGCCGGTTCGGGCGCGCGGCAGATCGCCATCGCCGGCCGCGCCTTCGTGTCACGCGACGTGGCCGAGGCAATCGCCGCTGATGGGGTGGAAGCAGCCGTGCGCACCTTGGCCTGCAACGACAACGCCGACCTGTCCGAAGGGGCCATGGGGCGGGCCATCGACCGGTTTCCCACGTCCCCGGCGGTGATCTCGGCGCTGGCGCATCGTCGGATTCTCCCGCTGGCCGTCACCGAAAAACTTATCGCTCTGGCCTCCGACGCCGTGCGCGACCATCTGATCAGCCACCACGCCGTCGCCCCGGAGACCGCGATCCGCCTGGCTGGGCGCACGGTTGAGCGCGCCACCGTCGATCTGGTGGATCAGGCTTGCCGCGAGACGGACCTGTCCGGCTTCGTCGCAAACCTGAACGCCCGCAAGGTGCTGAACGGCTCGCTCCTGTTGCGGGCCCTGGCCCGCGGCCAGATGGCGCTCTTCGAACACGCCCTGGCCGAGTTGGCCGGCACGCCGCACCACCGCGCCTGGCTGATGGTGCACGACGGCGGCCCCTTGGGGCTGAAGGCCATCTATGACCGGGCGGGGCTGCCGCCGCGTCTGTATGGCGCCTTCCGCTCGGGCGTGGACAGTTGGCGCGCACTTCAGGCCGAGGGCGGCGACCCGAGCCCTGAGCGGTTCCAGCAGCGGATGCTGGAGCGTTTCCTTTCGGAACGCGCGAACGTCCCGCGCGACGACCTGGCTTATCTGCTGGAACGGCTAGACCAAGCGGTTGAACACAGCCCTCTTGTTCAGGCGAGCGCGGCCTAGAGTTATGCGACTCGTTATCGATTAAGCGCTTTCGGTCCATCGGCTTGTCGCCCGTGTGGACTTTCCGACGTGCGGGGAGCAGATAGGCGCCACTGCTCGTCATCGAGAGAAGCATAGTCTTGTTCGACTATCAGGCCGCCTTCCAGTCCTCCGTCGATCGGGTGCGCGACGAGGGTCGCTATCGCGTTTTCGCCGACCTGAAGCGCGTTCGCGGCCGTTTCCCGCACGCTGTGCGCCGCCGCTCTGACGGCTCCGAGCAGGACGTCGTGGTCTGGTGCTCGAACGACTACCTCGGCATGGGCCAGAACCCGGTCGTGATCGACGCCATGCATGCGGCGATCGACAAGGCCGGCGCGGGGGCGGGCGGCACCCGCAACATCTCCGGCACCACCCGCTGGCACGTTGATCTCGAGGCCGAACTGGCCGATTGGCACGGCAAGCAGGCGGCGCTGCTTTTTGGCTACGAGCGGCAGCAGCTAAAAGAGCAGTC
>CAZITK010000152.1:0-4764 GCA_964542145.1 uncultured Brevundimonas sp. | reverse complement strand
CGCTTGCCCTTGCGCACGCCCTTGAGCCCGCCTGAGGGTTGGCCACGCCTGGGATAGGCGCCGTCGCCAGGCGAGCGGGCGCGGACGCCCAGGCGCGGCGACGGGGCGTTGGGGTCGCGCGGGTCGGGGTCGGACAGCATCTCAAACACCAGGCCGCCGGTGATGGGCGTGGCCTCGAGCAGCTTCACCTCGACCAGTTTGCCGAGCGTCCAGCGTCGGCCCGAGCGTTCGCCGACCAGGGCGTGCAGCCGGTCGTCGTGGCGAAAATACTCGTCGCCCAGGGTCGAGACCGGCACCAGGCCGTCGGCGCCCGTCTCCTCCAGCCGCACGAACAGGCCGAAACGGGTGACACCGGTGATTCGGCCGGGGAAGGTCGCGCCCACCCGGTCCTCCAGGAAGGCGGCGACATAGCGGTCGGTGGCCTCGCGCTCGGCGGCCACGGCGCGGCGCTCGGCGGCGGTGACCTGCTCGGCGATGGTCTGAAGCTCGGCGATCTCGCGATCGGTCAGGCCGTCGTCCCCCAGCTTGAGCGCCCGGATCAGGCCGCGGTGGACGATCAGATCGGAATAGCGGCGGATCGGCGAGGTGAAGTGGGCGTAGCGGTCGAGGTTCAGCCCGAAGTGGCCGATGTTCTCAGGCGAATAGATCGCCTGCATCTGGGTGCGCAGGACGACCTCGTTGATCACCTCGGCATGTTCGCTGTCGCGGGTTTCATCGAGCAGGCGGTTGAAGCGGTCGGTGGTGGCCGGCTGGCCCTTGGCCCAGGGCTTGCCGAGGGTCTGGAGGAAGTCGGCGAGGTTGAACAGCTTCTCCTGGCTGGGGGCATCGTGGATCCGGTAGATCAGGGGCGTCTTCTTCTGCTCCAGGGTCTCGGCCGCCGCTACATTGGCCTGGATCATCATCTCTTCGATCAGGCGGTGGGCTTCCAGCGACCGGCGCGGCTCGATGGCGACGACATCGCCCTGGGCGTCGAAGCGGATGCGGCGTTCGGCGGATTCGATCTGGAGCGGGCTGCGGCGCTGGCGGCCCTTGAGCATGGCGCGGTAGGCGTTCCACAGCGGATAGAGAATCGGCTCCATCAGCGGGCCGGTGAGCTCGGCGACCTCCTCGGTCCACAGATCAGAATACGGGCCGTCGATGGCGGCCTGGGCCTGCTCATAGGCCAGCTTGGCGTGAGAGCGCATCAGGCCGCGTGTGAAATGGTGGCCGAGCTTCTTGCCGTCGCTGGTGAAGACCATTCGAACGGCCAGACAGGCGCGGTTCTCGCCCTGTTTCAGGCTGCACAGGCCGTTGGACAGCACCTCCGGCAGCATGGGCTCGACGCGGTCGGGGAAGTAGGTCGAATTGCCCTTGTCGCGCGCCTCGCGGTCCAGCGCTGAGCCGGGACGGACATAGGCGGCGACATCGGCGATGGCGACCCAAACGATCCAGCCGCCCTCGTTCCCGGAATCCTCGTCGCGCTGGGCATAGACGGCGTCGTCGTGGTCGCGGGCGTCCATCGGGTCGATGGTGATGAAGGGAATGTCTCGAAGGTCCTCGCGGCCCTTTAGCGTGGGCGGATCCTGATCCTCGGCCTCGGCCTCCACTGCCTCGGAAAACCCGGTCGGGAGGCCGTGGGCGTGGATGGCCAGAAGAGACGCGGCGCGCGGGTCGTCCTCGCGGCCCACGATCTCGAGCACCTTGCCAGGCTTGGAGCCGTAACGGTGGGCGCCGGGCAGGATAGCGGCAAGCACCAGGTCGCCATCGCGCAAGGGCTCGGCCGCATCCCGGTCGATGCCGAGCACGTCCTTGGAGCGGCGGTCGACCGGCTCGATGCGGGTCTCGCGGCCGCCCTTTCTGACCACGCCCAGCACCCGGTGGGCGGTCTGGCCCAGCCGTTTGACGGTGCGGGCGGTCCAGTCCTTTCCGTTCTGCTCGAACTTGACCAGCAGCCGGTCGCCGACGCCCGGCGCGGGGCCGGCCCTGGCGTCGCGATCGGGCAACAGCAGGGCGCGGGGCGCGTCCTCGCCGCTTTTTGCCAGGCGAACGAACAGGTCGCCGTCGACATCTTTTTCCACCACGTCGGCGACGCCGACGGGCGGCAGTGCGCCGGCGTCGGCGTATCCCTTGCGACCGCGCTTGCCGAGCCGACCTTCAGCCTCCAGTTCGCGCAGCATCTCGCGCAGAGCCCGCCGGTCGGCGCCCTTGAGGCCGAAGGCGCGCGCGATGTCGGCCTTCTCAGCCTCGCCCGCCTCGGCCAGGAAGCGAATCAGGGTCTCCTTGTCAGGAAGGCCACGATCGGGACGGCGGGGAGAACGGGTCATTCGAGCCTTGGATCGCTGAAGTCTGAGCCAGGTTGATGGGGTATACGCCCCGTTGCGACGCCGCCACCCCGAGGCGGCTTCCGTTGAAACGGACGCGCACCGAGCCGGGAGCACCTCGCACCATATCGCGTCGGGGCGCCGAAGGTTCAGTCAGGCCTCGCCGAGCGGCGGCGTCGGACTTCGTCAGCCGCCCAGACGCCATGCCGTGAAGAAGAAGCCATCCGTCCCCGAGGAGGCTGGCGACAGCCGAAGACGCGCCCCCTCGCCCCCTGGCCTGGCCTTGAGACCGGGCGGCGCCCCGCCTCCGAGCGCAACGGGAGTGAGAGCGAGATGACGAGCCTGGAAAGCGTCTGCCGACGCTTCGTTTTCGGCGCGCAGCATCGAACAGGTGACATAGACCAGCCGCCCGCCGGGCTTCAGCAGCCGCGCCGTCTGGGCCAGGATGCGGACTTGAAGGGCATGCAGCCGCTCGACCTCCTCGGGCGTCAGGCGCCAGGCGTCCTCCGGCCGTCGCCGCCAGGCGCCCGTCCCGGAACAGGGCGCGTCGACAAAGACCAGATCGGCCTGACCGTTCAGATCGTCCATGCCGCCGCCGTTCTGCCCGATCAGCCGGAGCTCGGCCTGGATCCCGGCCCTGTCCAGTCGGGGGCGAATGTTGTCCAGGCGCTTCCGGACAACATCGGAAGCGATCAAGCGGCCGCTTCCCTGCATCGCGGCGCCCAAACCCAGTGTCTTGCCGCCGCCACCGGCGCAATAGTCGACCACCGTCATGCCCGGCGCCGCCCCGGCCAGGGCGCAGACGATCTGGCTGCCCTCGTCCTGAACCTCGACCCGGCCCGCCTGAAAGGCGTCCAGCGCCTGGATGTTCGGCGGCGGCTCGCTGGACAGCCGCAGTCCCACCTCCGACCACGGCGTGCGCGCGGGCGTCAGCCCCGCTTTGCGCAACTCCGCTTCCACGGCTTCGAGGGTGGACCTGGCCGTATTGACCCTGAGGTCGATGGGCGCGCGCGGTTCCATCAGGGCCCGAGCCTCCTCGGCCCAGCGATCGCCATAGGTGGCGCGGAGATCCTGGACCACGAACTCGGGCAGGCCCGCGGCCACCCAGCCGGGCAGTTCGCCCTCCCCCGCCGTCAGCCGCGCCCGCTCCTGTTTCGACAGAGGGCGCGGCCCGTAACCCTCGCCGGAATGCAGCGCCTCGATCTCCTCCAGGCTCAGCCCGTCGATCAGGCTCAGCGAGCCGATCACCAGCGCCCGTCCGTCCTCGCGCCCGCCCATGGCCCACGACAGCCGCCCGCGCGCGCGCAGAACCTTGTAGACGCGGTCGGCGATGGCCCGACGGTCCTTGGAACCCGCATAGCGGTTCTGCTGGCCCCATGCCTTGAGCACCGCCTCGGCCGGCTGGCGCCCCTGGGCGATGCTGTCGAGAATGGCGGCGGCTGCGGCGAGACGGGCGGAAGGGGTCACGAAACCTCGCTCACAGGAACAGGGCGACGATGACCAGCACCAGCCCCAGTGTCGCCACGCCCCAGGCCGCCGAGCGGACGTAGGGAACGCCGAACGCATAGAGCGGCACATAGGCCAGCCGGCCGAAGACATAGAGCTGCGCGCCCAGAAGGGCCAGGGCGCCGTCCTTGCCCGCCGCATGAGCCATCAGCACTGCGGCGATGAACAGCGGCAGGGTCTCGAACAGATTGGCCTGGGCGCGGATCAGCCGCCCGGCGAGCTTGCCTGGTGGCGGAGGCGTCCCGTCGCGCGGCCCGGCGTTCCAATTGGCCCCTAGCTCGGCGGTGCGCGCGGCGCCGGCTGCGAGAATCTGGACCAGCGCCAGCACCAGAGCCGCGGCAAGCAGGATGAACTCGGGCGTCATGTCCATGCCTGGTCCCTCCCCTTGTTGGCCGTCATGCTCGGGCTTACCCTAAGCATCCAGTCGCTCCGCTCCAGCCACCTGCGCGGCTGGACCCTCGGGTCAAGCCCGAGGGCGGCGGCGAGAGATGAGGCCCAGACCTCCATCCTTCACCCCTGCCGGTAGTTCGGGGCCTCGCGCGTGATCATCACGTCGTGCACGTGGCTCTCGCGCAGACCCGCGCCCGTGATGCGGACAAAGCGCGCCCTGGCCTGCATCTCCTCGATGGTGGCGGCGCCGACATAGCCCATGGCGGCGCGCAGGCCCCCGACCATCTGATGCAGCACCGGCGCGATCGGCCCCTTATAGGGCGTCTGACCCTCGATCCCCTCGGGCACCAGCTTCTGGCTGTCGGATACCTCCTTCTGAAAATAGCGGTCGGCGGAGCCGCGGGCCATCGCCCCCACCGAGCCCATCCCGCGATAGCTCTTGTAGCTGCGGCCCTGGTACAGGAAAACCTCGCCAGGGCTCTCGTCTGTGCCGGCGAACATCGAGCCCATCATGGCGACCGAAGCGCCGGCGGCGATGGCCTTGGCCAGGTCCCCCGAATATTTGATG
>CAZITK010000151.1:0-4836 GCA_964542145.1 uncultured Brevundimonas sp. | reverse complement strand
AGCGCTTCTTCATGCCCGGCCGCGCCCCCTTCATGCTGCCGTTGAAGTCGCCCGCCCTCTATTATCTCCAGCGTCTGCGCGACGAGGCCCACCGCTTCGCCATCGGCGCCCACCGCACCCGTCGCGCGATGGACGTGAGGAAGAACCCGCTGGATGAGATCGAGGGCGTCGGTCCCGGGCGCAAGAAGGCGCTGCTGCACGCCTTCGGCTCGGCGCGCGGCGTTTCGCGCGCCTCGGTCGTCGATCTGGAAAAGGTGGAGGGGATCAACCGGGCGCTCGCCGAACGCATCCACGGGTTCTTCCGAAAATCGTGAGCCTGTCCTAGACAGGCGCTCATGTCTGACGACCCTTCCCGCGACGCCCTTTTCGCCGGCTATCGGCGGTTCCGCGACAACCGTTGGCCGCAGGAGAAGGCCGAGTACGAGGCCCTGGCCAAAGGACAGACGCCGCACACCCTGGTGGTGGCCTGTTCGGACAGCCGCGCCGATCCGGCCCTGATCTTCGACGCCGCGCCGGGTCAGCTGTTCGTGGTCAGGAACGTGGCCAATCTGGTCCCGCCCTATGAGCCTGACGGTCGGCTGCACGGCGTCTCGGCGGCGCTGGAGTTCGGGGTCAAGGTTCTGCAGGTGTCGCGCATCGTGGTGATGGGCCACGCCTACTGCGGCGGGGTGAACGCCATGCTGAACGGCGCGCCGGGCGACTGCCAGGATTTCGTCGCGCCCTGGGTGGCGCAGGGCGCGCCGGTGGTCAACCGCATGGTTCGCGGCCGGCCCGAGCCCGAACGCCAGCGCGCGGCGGAAGAGGCGGTGGTCAAGCTGTCGCTCCACAACCTGCGCACCTTTCCCTGGATCGCCGCGCGTGAGGCGGAGGGTCTGCTCCGCCTGACCGGACTGCATTTCGGCATTTCCGAGGGCCAGCTCTCGCTGCTCGGCGGCGACTCTGCCTTCAGGCCGGTCTGATTGGGGAACATCGACGGCGCTGCTCCGCTATCGTATCCAGCCACGCTTGCCGCAGGATGATGTCGTGACCGCCGCCAATCCTATTCCGAACATCCTGACGGGCCTGCGGCTGCTGGCCGGCGTGGTGATGTTCCTCATCCTCGCGGGCGCCGCCCCGGGGGGAATTCCCTTCGTGCTCGACCCTGACAACGCTTTTGGGTTGAACCGTGTGGCCTTCATCATCTTCGTGGTGGCTGCCTCGACCGACTGGATCGACGGTTTTCTGGCGCGGCGCTGGAACGCCACGACCCGGTGGGGCGCCATCCTTGACCCCATCGCCGACAAGGTGCTGGTGACCGGGGCCATCCTCGGCCTGCTTGCCTCCGGCTCCCTGCCGCAAATCGCCATCCCGTCGGGACTCATCCTGTTCCGGGAATTCGCCGTGTCGGCCCTGCGCGAGTCGACAGCCGGCCGCGTCCACCTCAAGGTGACGATGCTGGCCAAGTGGAAGACCACCCTTCAGCTCGTCTCCCTCGGCGCCCTGCTGTTGGCCCAGATGTGGCAGGGCTTCGGCCTGCCCGCCGAGCACCAGGGCGCCTTCGAGACCTTCGCCTATATGCTGATCTGGGTCGCCGCCATCGTCACCCTGATCACAGGCTGGCAGTATTTCTCCGAGGCTCGCCGCCAGATGTCGTGATCGGCGGCTTGTTGACGGCCAGTTCATCTCACGCCAAGCCGCCCGCCCATGCAAACCGCCGACTTCGACTTCGACCTGCCGGATGAGTGCATCGCCCTGCGCCCCGTGTCGCCGCGCGACACGGCGCGAATGTTGGTGGTGCGGCCCGGCGAGGGACTGATCCACGCGTGCGTGCGCGATCTTTTGGGCTGGCTGAGGCCCGGCGACGCCCTGGTGTTCAACGACACGCGAGTGATCGCGGCGCGGCTGAGCGGACAGCGTCATCGGCTGGGGCCGGAGGGCGGGGACCTGACCGTGGCGGTCGAAGCCACCCTGCACCACCGCGACGCGCCCGACGTCTGGTCGGCCTTCATGAAGCCGGGCAAGCGGATCAAGACGGGGGACCGCATCCGCTTCGGGCGGCAGAGCGACGGCGGCTGTCTGTCCGGGAGGCTGGACGCGGTGGTCGAGGGCAAGGGCGAGGATGGTCTGGTCACCCTGCGGTTCGACCTGGCCGGGCCGGCGCTGGACGAAGCCATCAGCGACGTCGGGGTCATGCCCCTGCCGCCCTATATCGCCGCCAAGCGCCCCGAGGACGACCGTGACCGGGCCGACTATCAGACCGTCTTCGCCGAGCATGACGGCTCGGTGGCGGCGCCGACGGCCGGTCTGCATTTCACGCCCGAACTGCTGGCGTCGCTAAGGGCGCTTGGCGTCTCCACCCATGCGGTGACCCTGCACGTCGGGGCCGGCACCTTTCTGCCGGTCAAGGCCGAGGACACGGACGAGCACCGGATGCACTCGGAATGGGGTGAGGTGTCCGCCGAGACAGCCCAGGCGCTGAACGCCGTCAGGGCGGCGGGCCGACGGGTGGTCTGCGTCGGCACCACCTCGCTGCGCCTGCTGGAAAGCGCCACCGGGGAGGACGGCGTGATCCAGCCCTTCCACGGCGATACCGCCATCTTCATCACCCCGGGCTACCGGTTTCGGGCCGTCGATGTGCTGATGACCAACTTCCACCTGCCGCGCTCGACACTGTTCATGCTGGTGTCGGCGTTTGCGGGGCTCGAAACGATGAAAGCCGCCTACGACCAGGCGGTCGCGGACGGCTATCGGTTCTATTCGTACGGAGACGCGAGCCTGCTGTTCCGGGCGTCCCCCTAATCGTCGGTTCCGGCCGTCGATCCAGGTCTGCCAAAGCTTTCGTGGGACACACCCTCATCGTCACCCCGGCTTGTCACCGGGGTCTATACGCCCAGGCGAAGATGTCGGCCCTAAGGCTCAGATCCCGAGTTTGTGGACCCCGGACAAGCCCGAGCGGACGGATCAGAGGAGAGCGTCACACAGCCGGACAGACGTGGCTCAACTCCGACGATGACGGCGGACTGGGACGGTCAGCCGATGCCCTTAGCCATTTCGGTGACCGCGTTCATGTCGGCGAGGGAACGGACGCCATCGGACTGGATCACCACCGCCGGGCTGTCGGCGAACTCGGCGGGGTCGCGCCCGGCGGCGCGCAGAGCCGAAGAAACACCCTCGCCAAACGCGAGAACGGGCGCGCCCTTGGCCAGCGTGCGGGTCACGGCGTCCCTGAGCGCCTCGCCCACCGCGTCCGGCTCCGCCGATCCGCCCGGCACCACCAAGCCCTTCAGCGCGCCGCTGTCGATATCCTCGGCCTTGGCGGTCGGCAGGATCGTGACGCCGCCGGCGCTCAGCGCCGCGTCATCGATCGACATGGGGGCAAGCGACAGGCCGACGTTGCGCAACGCCGGCTCTGCGTCGCCGATCGAACCGAAATCCGGAGAACGGCGCATCAGCAGGCCCATGCGAGCGCGGATGGGTGTGCGTTGAAAGCCGCCGTGGCGGCCGTGGCTGCGGGGGGAGCTGGAAGATTTGCGTTGGGCGTACAAGACGTCTCCTTCTCGTGTTGTCGATGCCGGGACGCGTACGCGATCGCTCGCGCGAAAAGCCGCCCAAACCCTCGCGCAGTCACGCGAAAGGCCGGATAACGAACAGTGTCTCGGGTGCGTCTATAATGGGGATGTACGCCGCCCGGATCAACCCCGGCGGGCTCGCGGCCGACCGCAGCTTGGTGTAGAGCGCCTCGCCCATGCCCTTTCCCTTCGACATTTTCGCAACCGACGGCCGCGCCCGCACCGGGGTCCTGAGGACGCCGCGCGGCGATATCCGGACCCCGGCCTTCATGCCCGTGGGGACGGCGGCGACGGTGAAGGCCCTGACGGTGGATCAGGTGGCCCAGACGGGGGCCGACATCCTGTTGGGCAACACCTATCACCTGATGCTGAGGCCCGGGCCGGAGCGGATGCAGCGGCTGGGGGGGCTTCACAAATTCATGCGCTGGGACCTGCCGATCCTGACGGACTCGGGCGGGTTTCAGGTGATGAGCCTGTCGGGCATCTCGAAACTGACCGAGGAGGCGGTGACCTTCTCCAGCCACATCGACGGATCGAAGCACGTCCTGACGCCGGAGCGATCGATCGAGATCCAGGCCGACCGGCTGGGGTCGGACATCGTCATGCAGCTGGACGAATGCGTCGCCTGGCCGGCCAAGGAAGCCCGCGCCCGCGAGGGGATGGAGCTGTCGGCGCGCTGGGCGCTTCGCTCGAAGAACGCCTTCGGGACGCGCGACGCCCAGGCCCTGTTCGGCATCCAGCAGGGGTCAACCTTCGAGGGGCTGCGGCGCGAGAGTTCCGACCGGCTGCGCGACATCGGCTTCGACGGCTACGCCATCGGCGGTCTGGCGGTCGGCGAGGGGCATCAGGCCATGTGCGAGGTGCTGGACTATGCCCCCGAGATGCTGCCGGCCGAGCGGCCGCGATATCTGATGGGGGTCGGAAAGCCCATCGATCTGGTCGAGGCGGTGTGGCGGGGCGTCGACATGTTCGACTGTGTCCTGCCGACGCGGGCCGGGCGCCACGGCCAAGCCTGGACCTGGGCGGGGCCGATCAATCTGAAGAACGCGCGGTTCGCGGAGGACGAGAGCCCGCTCGACTCCGCCGTCCCCTGCCCGGCCTCGACCGACTATTCGCGGGCCTATCTGCACCACCTGATCCGGGCCGATGAAATTCTCGGCAAGGTGCTGCTGAGCTGGCACAACATCGCCTTTTTCCAGGCCCTGACCGCCGCCATGCGCGCGGCCATCGCTGAGGGGCGGTTCGAGCAGTTCAGGCGGGATTTCCACGCGGGGCTGGAGCGCTAGGC